>JBATAS010000195.1:0-9090 GCA_049661965.1 Ferruginibacter sp.
CCTTAATACATAGCCCTTCTTTAAAAGAAGTTGAAGATTTTCTGAACTACTGCAAAGGTGTTTTGAAGATCATTACCCTTGCTCCCGAAGTTTGCAGCAAGGAAGTTATTGATCTGATAAACTCGTACGGTATTAAAATTTTTGCAGGGCACAGCAACGCAACTTATGAAGAAGCGATGCATAGTTTCGATAACGGGATTACCGCAGTTACGCATTTGTATAATGCCATGAGCCCGCTGCAGCACCGCCATCCCGGTATGGTTGCTGCCGCATTCAATCATCCAAAAATAATGGCCAGTATAATTGCTGATGGTTACCATGTAGATTATGCAGCCATACGCATTGCCAAAAAGATGATGCAGCGAAGATTATTTGCTATTACAGATGCAGTTACAGCTACAACCGAAGGTTATTATCAACATAGGCTTGAAGAAGATAAATATACCGCAGACAATATTCTCAGCGGATCTGCCTTAACCATGTATAAGGCATTACAGAACCTGGTAAACCATTGTGGAATTGAATTGGCAGAAGCGCTGCGGATGTGCAGCCTCTACCCTGCACAGGTTATGCAGATGGATGATAAACTGGGAAAAATTACTAGTGGGTATAAAGCCAGCATGGTAGTAATTCCAGAAAAGCTGAATAACGCTACTCTCCGGATTGTCTCCTGATCGCATGGCAGGATATGAACAACCAGGTATATTATTTATAACCTCAATTCAGGTCTTGTTAACAGTTATAAGTTAGCGCTTGCATCTCTGCCTTAAAAGAATTACATTTATACAAGTTCTTTTTCTACGCTTTAAAATATATGATATGAACCTCCTCGAAAAATTTGAGTCATGGGGTGACAGGCATCACCCAAAATGGCTGGATATAATACGTATAGCTTTAGGCATCTTTCTCTGTTATAAAGGTGTTGATTTTCTCCGCAACACCAGCGATCTCATCAGCCTGATGGAACTCACTTCTCCATTTAGCTCTTTCGTAATTATACTTGTAGGCCATTATGTAACCTTTGCTCACATTATTGGCGGATTCTTTTTAACCATTGGTATGTTTACCCGTGCCGCCTGCCTGATACAGATACCAATTTTACTGGGAGCTGTAATATTTGTAAACATCAGTAAAACCGAGGCTGCATTCAGCCCCTATTCCGAGCTGTTCCTTTCTATAATTATTTTGCTTTTACTCATCTATTTTCTAATTATTGGTAACGGACCGATTTCTGTAAAAATGCCCCCGGAGGAACATGCAAAAGAACATGAAGATTATATCCGTAAAGTAAAAGAGGGAAATCAGTAAATAGAATATTTACGTAATCCCGGTATCATTTTTTAACATCTATAGAAGAGAAACAAAGTAATCTGAAATCTTTTTCGTTACCGGAAACAATCAGCACAATATTGTCTTTTCTCGGGCAATTATAAATTTCCGGCTTAGATTATCTCATCAGGTAAATAAAAAAAATTATCTTCATCAAAACTTAATTATGCGCTGGCTAAAAATCTTACTGTATACATTGGGTATTTTAATTATTGTATTTCTGTTTGGCCCAAAACCCGATACGCCTGAATACCTGACTGATATGCCTGCAGTACCTGCTACCGCCGGACTTGAACAGTATATCGCTGCTAATGAAGCACAACATAAACTAAGACCAGATAACGAAGCCCGGATTGTATGGGCTAACGATAGCTTAAAACAAAAAACAGAATATGCCATCATTTACCTGCATGGTTTTTCTGCTTCGCAGGAAGAAGGGAATCCAACGCATAGAAATGTTGCTAAAACCTTTGGTTGTAATTTATACCTGTCACGTTTATCGCAACACGGAATTGATACCACCGATCAATTGGTAAACCTTACTGCCGATAATTACTGGGAAAGTGCAAAACAGGCATTGGCTATTGGCAAACAGTTAGGTAACAAAGTAATATTGATGGGTACCAGTACCGGCGGCACATTGGCATTACAATTAGCAGCCACTTACCCTGATGATATTGCTGCGCTTGTTTTGTATTCGCCCAACATTGCTATAAACGAACCTAATGCCTGGTTGATGAATGACCATTGGGGTGTACAGATTGCCCGTTTGGTAAAAGGCAGTAAGTATACTGAGTCGGAAGATGAACGCCCGGTTTATAAACAATACTGGAACAAAGTTTACCGGCTGGAAGCTGTGGCTGCCCTGGAAGAACTTTTGGAAACCAGCATGAATAAAGAAACATTCGGCAAGGTTAAGCAACCGGTATTGTTATTATATTATTACAAAGATGAACAACGCCAGGATGATGTGGTAAAAGTGAGTGCGATAAGAAAAATGTATTCGGAACTGGGTACTGATACAACACTTAGCAGATCCATAGCATTGCCCAACACCGAAAATCATGTACTGGGCTCTCATTTAAAATCGAAGGACCTGGTTAGTGTTGAACGGGAAACAAAACATTTTTTAGAAGATATCCTGAAATTAAAACCACAAAACTGACGACAGGCTAATTATTCTGCTGATGTATAAAATTAGCATACAGCAATTCCAGATATTTTAAGTACAAAAAAAATGACGGCTCATTTCTGAACCGCCATTTACATAGTCTTATCTGTTTTACGAATATACTTATTTCGGCTTATACTCAAACACCAACACTGCATTTTCAGTAAGGCTGGCACTGGAGTGCAACTCATAACGTTTGTCTCCGGCATTTACCACAATCAATGCTGTATTTGGTGCAATGCTGCCCAGGTTATGAGCAAACAGTACAATTTCATGTTGTGGCGCTTTTTCGTCCAGTACGAGATTAACCGTGATGGGTTTTTCTGTAAGCGGCTGGTTACTTACCAATAATTTTTTATTGTAAAAAACACTGATGCTGTCTCCGTCAACAGTAGCATTATCGTAAATATTAATGGTAATATCTTTTACAGATACCGGTATCCGGCTGAATATAGTATTCTTTCGTGTTGTAGCATCTTTAAGTACTTCAGGCGGGGCGTCTTTTACAGGTGTGGGAACAACTGTATTTCCTTGAGGGTTTATTTTAAATTCCTTTGGAGGCTCGGCACCCATCAGGTTCTTTACAAAATAATCCCAGCGACGACGCATCATGTAATAACTGTCGGCGCCATAACCGTGGCGTGCATTAGGGAATATAACCAGGTCGAAATCTTTGTTAGCTTTCTGCAATGCCTCTGCCACCAGGTAAGTATTATATGGAGGCACATTATCATCCATGCCACCGTGTACCAACATCAGTTTCCCTTGTAGATTACCGGCATTTATCTGGTTGGCCTGTTCTTCGTAATTGGTTTTTCCGCTTGGGCCCTTTTCCATTAAACCAATGTAGCGTTCGCCCCAGTCATCTTCGTAGTTGCGGTTGTCGTGATTGCCTGATTCGGAGATACCCACTTTATAAAATTCAGGATAGGTAAACATAGCATCGGCTGTGGCAAAGCCTCCACCGGAATGGCCCCATACACCAACTTTATTAAGATCCATGTAAGTCCTTTTTCCTGCCAGTTGCTTTATACCGGCAACCTGATCATCAAGTGTATTGCTGCCCATATTGCCATAACAGGCATCATGAAAGGATTTTGACCGGTCAGGATTACAACTGCCGTCTATAACCACCACAATAAAACCAAGATCGGCAACTGCCTGGTGATCGCCACGGGCTGCAGAAAAAGAACGGCTACCTACACCTCCGCCCTGTGGACCCGGATAGATGTAATTTACTATCGGATATTTTTTTGATTTATCTAAGTTGGATGGTGTAAACATAAGGCCATAGAGATCCCATTTACCATCGGCAGATTTTACAGTGACTGGCTCCGGTGCTTTCCATCCCGAAGCAACAAGTGCAGAGATATCGGCCTTCTCCAGTGTGCTGATGAGTTTACCATTCATATCCCTTAACACACTTACCGGTGCCACATCCGGCTTTGAATAATTGTCAACAAAATATTTCATATCGGGTGATAAGGAAATATTATGATTCCCATCTTCGGGAGTAAGCAGTTGCAGTTTGCTGCCATCAAAATTAATGCGGTAAAAATGGGTAAAATAAGGATCACGGCCTTTTTCACGTCCGTTGGCTTCAAAATACAACACCCGGTTTTTTTCGTCAATCTTCAATAAACGGGTTACTACAAAATCGCCCTTGGTTACCTGGTTTTTTTGTTTGCCTGTTGTGGCATCGTAGATGTAAAGATGTCCCCAGTCGTCACGTTCGCTATACCAGATGATTTCATTGCTGGCCTGCAGGTAATGAAAGTTTATAGCACCCTGGCCGCTTTCATACTGCGTGGCAACTTTCTCTTCAAATATTTCTTTTACATCTCCGGTGGCTGCATCGGCAATACGTACTTTTTCAACTTTATGATCACGTGATGTAGAAATGAATGCCAGCTTGGTAGCATCATCGCTCCACCTGTTATCGTCGTAAGTTCCGCTTGATGAAATATCATCGCTGAGTGTTCCCCGGTGTGCATCGGCAGGTATCTTTAAACGGATAACTTTTGCATTATCTACATCAATGATGACACGGTCTATCTTTACAATCTCTTTATCTTCGGGCAGCGGATATTTCCATTTCTCCAGTTTTGGTGCACCAACATTTGTTGTAACGAGGTACATGTCGCTTATATGCCTTTGGTCCTGTTGAAAGGTTGCAATCTTTTTTGAGTCGGGTGACCAAAGTAAAATAGGACGGTCGCTATGGGTCCAGCCGGCATTATCGGTTGCATAGCCATAATTCTCAATTCCATCAAAGGTTAGCTGTGTTTCTTTCTTTGTTGCAACATCTTTTACCCAAAGGTTCCAGTCTTTTATAAATGCAGCTTTTTTCCCATCAGGAGAGAGAAGTTCATTGCCCCCACCCCTCCGGCGAAACCCCGTGCCTGAACCGGCATCATTTGGCTCATTCGGTAAAATTGATTTTTTATCCGGGCCTGTCTTGCGGCTGCCATCTGCAGGATTGATCAAAACATATTCTCTGCCTTTAGCTATATTTACTGAATACCAGAATTTTCCATCATCCATCCAGGTTGGGAATACATTGCTGCGATACAACAGCTTATTGGTATTAAAACTTAATGCTTTGGTAGCCTGCTCGTAATCAGCAGCAGTCACTACTTTTTTATCTTGTGCATTGGCTGTACATGTTACCATAATGAGCAATGCCAGGAAAATGAGATTTTTTTTCATGATGTAGTTATTTGGGCTGTTAATTTAAGAAATGTTGGGGATTTGGTATAGACTAAATTGGGGATTTGGTATAGACTAAATGTTGAGTGGCAATTTTTGTATGCTATTCCCGTAATTTAGAAGAACAAATGAATATTCCTTAAATATGGTAACGAATGTGATTTTTCTTCCCGACACGTATGGCCTGGCAGTTTGCGGAGGCAACAGCACCCGTATGGGCAGGGATAAAAGTTTACTGCAATACTATGATAAGCCGCAGCGCTATCATCTGTATGATATGCTCCTGCCTTTTTGCAAAAAAGCTTTTATTTCCTGCAATGCCGAACAGGCAAAAAATATGGAGCCGGGTTATTTGTTTTTAACTGATCATACTGTATACAATAATATTGGCCCGATGGCTTCCCTGCTGACAGCATTTAACAAATTTCCCGATAAGAATATATTATTGATTGGTTGTGATTATCCTTTCCTGAAATCAAAAGACCTCAATGAGTTTATTCTTTTCTGTAATAAAAAAAATAAGCCGGTAAGTTTTTATAACAAACAGGAAGATTTGTATGAGCCTTTATTAGCCTGGTATCCGCATCATTGTTTTGAAGAATTAAAAAGAAGGTTTGATAAGGATCAATATTCGCTGCAGCATTTTTTAAAAGATAACGAAGCTTGTGCATTTCATCCTGTTAATAAAAAAAATATTATAAGTGTTGATACTGATGAGGCATACAGGAACGCATTTAAAACAATTAATTCCTGATTGTCCATATTTCTTTTAGTAAATTTAAACCATGAAGGATAACCGTGTTGAACATATCAACATTCAGAAGATCAGTGATTCGGGAAGTTTTGAAACAGAAGATAAAGTAGCTGTAGAAGAACCGCTTGAAATTTCTGTAGAATACAGCACAGCTAACGGCCGGATGATAAAAAACATTGCCGTTACCATGCGTACACCGGGCAATGATGAGGAACTTGCAGCAGGTTTTTTATTTACCGAAGCGGTTATTAAAAACGTATCGGAACTGAGGGAAATAAAACAATCGCCGGTTGATGAAAACAGGTTACAGGTTTCTTTACAGGAAAACATTATACCTGCACTGGGCAATACAGTACGTAATTTTTACAGTACGTCCAGTTGTGGCATTTGTGGCAAAGCAAGTATTGATGCTATCAGAACAATAACTCAATATGCCGGTGAAAAAGATTCAATGACCGTACATGCAAACAGTATTTATTCCTTACAGGATGAATTAAAAAAAAGGCAACAGGTATTTGAAGATACCGGCGGTATTCATGCAAGTGCGTTATTTGATAGTAATTGTAATTTTAAAAAGCTGAGAGAGGATGTAGGCAGGCACAATGCCCTAGATAAGATCATTGGTTCAGCATTTTTAAAAAACGAATTACCCCTGAATAATTCCATCTTATTATTAAGTGGAAGAGCAAGTTTTGAACTGGTTCAAAAAGCAGCGGTGGCAGGTATAAAAATAATTGCGGCTGTAGGGGCTCCATCAAGCCTTGCTGTAGAACTGGCAAAAGAATGTAATATTACACTTATTGGATTTTTACGAAACGACCGTTTTAATATTTATTGCGGAAAACAAAGAATAATATCTCTATGAAGTTACGCATAAAAGGAAATTCATTAAGAATAAGACTTACTAAGACTGAAGTAAGCAAACTGGCAGATACCGGCTACCTGCAGGAACAAACCGTCTTCCCGAATAATACATTTACTTATGCCCTGCAGGGTGATGAAAGTACAACTGTATTGTTCGCAACACTTGGCAGTAATAAAATCACCATGCACATTCCTGCATCTTTTATCGAGAACTGGCCCGAGAATGATATAGTAGGTATTAATGCGACAATGCCTTTTTTTGAAGACGGTTCGTTGTATCTTTTGGTTGAAAAAGATTTTGTATGCCTTGATGAAACCACCGAAGACCAGAGTGATAATTATGATAACCCGAAAAAAAACTGTTAAACTTGAGCAATAAAAAAAACGATATCCCTGCTGCTGAAAATCCTGAAACATTTACAGGGCTGAAACTTGGGCCGCCTATGAAAGTGGCTGCAGGCATACCTGCTGTAATTCATAGTTTTAAGCACGTGTTTGGCGAAGCAGGCTTTTTTCGTGGTTTAAAAGCGCTCAATAAACTTAATCAGAAAGATGGCTTTGATTGCCCCAGTTGTGCCTGGCCCGACCCTGATGATGAACGCAGCAGCATTGCTGAATACTGTGAAAACGGCGCAAAAGCTGTAGCAGATGAGGCAACGGCCAAAGCAATTGGCACTGATTTTTTTGCTGCTAATTCTGTAAGCGACCTTGCTGCGCTATCGGATTATGAAATAGGGAAAAAAGGGCGGATTGCAGAACCCATGTATCTCCCCAAAGGAGCAAATCATTACCAGCCGATAAGCTGGGATGATGCATTTAATAAAGTTTCTAAGTCTTTAAATGATTTATCATCGCCTGACGAAGCTATATTTTACACATCGGGGCGTACCAGCAACGAAGCTGCTTTTTTATACCAGCTTTTTGTACGTGAGTATGGCACCAATAACCTGCCCGACTGCAGTAACATGTGCCACGAAAGCAGTGGTGTAGCTTTAGGAGAATCACTAGGCATTGGTAAAGGCTCTGTAAAATTGGAAGATTTTTACGAAGCAGAAGTAATCATAATTCTGGGACAAAACCCCGGAACTAATCATCCCCGCATGTTAACTGCCTTACAAAAAGCAAAGACTAAAGGTGCAATCATTATTTCCATCAATCCATTACCCGAAACTGGTTTAATGGGTTTCAATAATCCGCAAAAGCTAAAAGGCATATTAGGAATAGACAGCTCGCTGACCGATCTGTTTCTGCCTATAAAAATAAACGGCGATATGCCGCTGATACAGACTATTGAAATATTATTGCTGGAAGAAGAAAACAAAGCTCCCGGAAAAGTTTTTGATACAAATTTTATTGAAGCCGATACTGAAGGATATGAAGATTTTTGCGATCACCTGCAACAGCAGAATATTCAGCAACTGGCAAACGCATCCGGAATTGACCTTGTTGATATTAAGCAGGCGGCTGATATTTTGAAAAATAAAACAAAGATCATTGCCTGCTGGGCCATGGGGCTTACACAACATAAAAATGCTGTTGATACCATCAAAGAAATTGTAAACCTGCTGTTATTGAAAGGCAGTATTGGCAAGCCCGGCGCAGGCACATGTCCTGTACGTGGACACAGCAATGTACAGGGCGATCGTACCATGGGTATTTTTGAAAAACCTTCTGAAAAATTACTCCAGTCAATTGAACACAATTTTAATTTTACACCACCGCAGGAACATGGGTACGATGTAGTGGAATCTATTAAAGCCATGCACAATGGAAAGGCAAAAGTATTTTTTGCCATGGGTGGTAATTTTTTATCGGCAACGCCCGATACAAATTTTACTGCAGATGCCTTACGTAAATGTAAACTTACTGTGCAGGTAAGTACTAAACTAAACCGTAGCCACCTGGTACATGGCGAAGAAGCATTGATACTCCCCTGCCTGGGCCGAAGTGATAAAGATATTTTGAATGCTGAAGTACAATTTGTTTCCTGCGAAAATTCAATGGGTGTTATACAGCAGTCAAAAGGAAACTTAAACCCTGTTTCGGATAAATTATTGAGTGAACCTGCCATTGTTTGCCGGCTTGCTAACGCAACACTTGCAGAGCGCAGCCAGGTTAACTGGGATAAGTACCTGCAGCATTACGATCATATACGTGATGCCATAGAAAACACAATCCCCGGTTTTGTTAATTACAACCAAAGAGTAAGAAGGCCCGGAGGGTTTTATTTACCCAATTGCAACCGCGATGGAAACTTTGAAAC
>JBATAS010000196.1:0-5301 GCA_049661965.1 Ferruginibacter sp.
GGCGATGACCTTTTTGTAACCAATGTAACAAGATTAGAAAGAGGCATAAAAGAAAACATAGGTAATGCCCTTTTGGTAAAAGTAAACCAGATAGGAACCATTACCGAAACCATGAATGCCGTAAGTATGGCACAAAACAATGGTTTTAACACGATTATGAGCCATCGCAGCGGCGAAACGGAGGATACAACCATTGCTGATTTGGCTGTTGCCTTAAACTGCGGACAAATTAAAACAGGCTCTGCATCACGTACCGACCGTATGGCTAAATACAATCAGTTGATTCGTATTGAAGAAATCCTGGGCGAAAGTGGCATATATCCAAAAGGAAAGATTAAATTTGGTAAGTAATGTTAAATGTTATTGGTTAATTGTTATTAGTTGGTTGTAGCTGCTAAAACAATAACCGATAACCAATAACCAATAACCAATAACAGCATATGAAATTTATAAACAGTATTCCATCCTGGCTAAAAAACAAATACCTGCTTACAGGTGCTTTTTTTGTAATATGGATGGTTTTCTTCGATCCAAAAGATATTTTATCGGATTTTGAACGTAGAGGCAAGCTGAATGAGTTGGAAAAAAGCGAACTGCACTTAAAACAGTTAATCACAGAATCGCATACAGAACTGGACTTACTAAAAAACAATGCTCAAAGCATTGAAAAATATGCCAGGGAAAAATATATGATGAAAAAAGATAATGAAGATCTTTTTATTATTAATCAGGCCCCTGATAACAAATAATTTAAGCTAAAAACAATATTCCTGCGTATCAACCGTTTATATAACCGGATATGGATATTTAATTTCTTAACACAAGCAACTTAACTTTTAACATGCACAATTTTACACCGGAAGATCTGCTATTGTATTTATACAATGAGACTTCTCCAGCACAAACAGCCCAAATTAAGGCTGCTTTGGAAACTGACTGGAGTTTGCGTGAAAAATTTGAAGTGATAACCTCAGCACAAAAAAGGCTGGAAGCACTTAAAATGTCACCAAGTCAGCAAACTGTAGACAATATTTTAAATTATGCTGAAAAAGCTGTAGCTGAACTTTCGCCACAGGCTTAATTCACTCACGCTTTTAATGTAATTTTAAACCTCCTGCTAAATCAGGAGGTTTTTTTATGACTAAGCAAGAACGTTACCGTTTTTTTACTGATTATTTTTTACAACATGCCCCCGATGCTGAAACTGAACTTATTTACGATGATCCGTTTCAATTGCTGGTAGCGGTCATTTTATCGGCTCAATGCACTGATAAACGCGTAAATCTTACTACGCCGCATATATTTCAAAAATTCCCTGACGCAAAATCCATGAGCAAAGCCAGTTTTGATGGCCTGTTTCCACTTATAAAAAGTATATCTTACCCTAACAATAAAACCAAACATTTGATAGGCATGTCAAAAATGCTGCTTGAAAAATTTAATGGCCATGTGCCCATGACGGTTGATGAACTGATACAATTACCCGGTGTAGGCCGGAAAACAGCCAACGTAATTACCTCGGTAATAGACAACCAGCCCAATATGGCTGTTGATACACATGTTTTCAGGGTTAGTGCCCGTATAGGATTAACAACAAAAGCTAAAACGCCCCTGGCAGCCGAAAAACAATTGATAAAAAATATACCTGCTCCATACGTACATATTGCACATCATTGGCTGATATTGCACGGCAGATATGTTTGTACAGCCCGAAAGCCACGATGCAGCGAATGCGGTTTACACAGCATCTGTAAATTTGTTAGTAAAAAAATTAAAAGTTGATTTATAATTGAAGAATAATCGTTTTATTTGCATATACCCCAGTCCTTTTGAAACCCGGCCAATATTTTAATAAAAAGGATATTAATACATGAAAAAAATTACAATCGCCTTAAGCATTATCTTGATGCTCTTTACATCTATCGAAAAAGCCAATGCTCAGTACTATTTCTATGATGACAAATATTATGACAGTCCGCTAATGTTTGAACTTGGCGCTTCTGTAGGCGTTATGAATTGTCTTACTGATTTAGGCGGTAGAAAAGGTATTGGTAAAAAGTTTATTAAAGATTTAAATATGGGCAAAACGAAATTTGCCGCCAGTGTTTTTTTAAGTGCCCTTTATGAAAATAAGATCGGGTTAAGGATAGAAGCTAGTTTTGGCCAGATTTCGGCAGATGATAAAGTTTTGGAAAAAGTCAGGGAAACAACTTTTGGCAGATACGAAAGAAACCTGAGCTTCAGATCGAATATTACCGATTTTATGCTGGGTCTAGAAATTCATCCATTATTTATCATCAATAAATATGATGAAGATAGAGAACCACCAAGGTTTTCACCTTATTTACTGGGTGGTGTAGGCTTTTTCTCATTTAAACCACAGGCTAAGTTAGGTGATACCTGGGTTGACCTGCAGCCTTTAAGTACAGAAGGCCAGGGTTTTGCTCAATACCCCGACAGGAAGCCTTACAAGTTAAATCAGCTAAATATTCCTATTGGTGCAGGTATTAAATACGAACTCAGTTCCACACTGAACCTGAGAGCTGAATTTGTTTACAGAAAATTAAATACCGATTATCTGGATGATGTAAGTTCAAACTATATTAACCCCGATTTATACGCCAATTATTTTACGGGTGCCAAATTAACAAATGCATTATTATTAAACGCACGTCAGTATGAGTTGACGCCTACATATATTACAAACGAAGGCGATCAACGAGGTAACCCTGGTAACAATGATGCTTTTTTTAGTTTTAATGTGAAGATTGGTTATACTTTTGGAAGGCAAAGAATAAAATATTAAAATAAAAAAATCCGGAATTAAAATTCCGGATTTTTTTATCGAAGCAATAACACATTCCCCTGCTTTTGAATATTTTTTTGCGTACTTATTTTGGTGTACGATACAGACCATACATAATTTCCCATATTTAATGCCTTGCCTTTTATTTTACCATCCCAGCCTTGCAGCGGGTCTTTGGTAAAATGAATTACTTCTCCATAACTGTTGAAAATTGTCATGTTGTAATTCTCCATATCACAGGCGTGTAATGGTCTGAAGTCATCATTCAGTCCATCTCCATTCGGCGTAAAGGCATTGGGCAATAATAATGCACAGGGGCATGGCTCAAAAACAATATTCATTTGTGCCGTATCTGCACCACAACCGTTTTGCGAATGGATAGAATAAAACCCTGTTGCAGTAGCTGTATAAGTTGCGGCTTTGCTTCCATCCTGCCAGGTAAAGTCTGTTGTATTAACTGAAGGGCTGATGATAAAAATTTCGCCTTGACATAAAACCGTATCCCTGCCTAATGCTAATTTTAAAGTATCATTAAAAACTACATTCAGACTGTCCTGGAAAATACAATGCCCAACAATTGCTTTAACTGTAAAAAATCCCGGGCTGTAAATAAAATAGGTTGATTGGTTGGTATTGTTCTGATCATCTCTTTGCGGAGGAAAGGCTTCCCATTTATAAATACCGGTACCAAAATCAGCATCAAGTACTAAAGTATTTCCCTGGCAAAGAGCAGTATCATTAAAATTGAGTTGCTTATCACCACGGTATCTCACAAATACAGAATCTACAACTTCGCAGGTATTTGCAACACGTACAAAAGCCCAGTATCTTCCGGCATTTCTGATCCTGATGAACGAATCAACACCTATATTATAATTCACTCTGTCATCCACATCAAGCCCCTTATAACCCCATAAATAAGAAGATGCTCCCTGCACATTTGCAGAAAGCGTAAAAATTTCTTTAGGACACAATAAAGTATCAGGTCCTAAATTAAATGCAGGTGCAGCATAACTGCTGAAATTAATATTTACGGAATCGCTGTACGCACCGCAACCGGCAACATCAATATATACAACATACCGGCCACCTGGTTCTGTTACGGGTAATTGCGATTGCGTAAAATTCAGATCGGTGCCATTTAAAAACCATTGATAAACTGCATTTTCACTGGAAGCATCTAAAGTGAGCTGCTCACCACTACACAGAAGATGATCTCTACCGAGATCCAGGTTAGGTTCTCTTGTAAAAAAAATACCAATAGTATCAGTTACAGCGCAGCCATTTATTTTTACTGTGTAGGTTCCCGATTCTTTCACAACAAGTACAGGCCCAATAGTTGCTGTATCATCATTCCATTCGTATAATGCTCCTGGTTCTACAGGTGCATTCAGAATGTAAGTACCTGTATCTCCACACAAAAAAACATCGGGACCAAAATTATAAGTAACCGGTACAACAAAGTTTATGGTATCTGATAAATCAATAGTGCCAGCCCCGCCGTCAACAACATGCAGGGTTACAATATATGTTCCCGGGTTGTTATAAATATGTATTGGTTCCTGTATTCCATTTGCAGTATTCAACTGGCCACTTGCCGTGTCGCCAAAATTCCAATTTATCTGGTTGGGAAAAGGTGCTGTTTCAAAAACATTAGAGTTAAAACTCACTGCTATTCCGGCACAGGTTGAACTGTGACTGATTGAATAAGCAGTTTGGGCTATTGATCTTTCTGCAACAAGAATGCTGCATATCAAAAACATTATTTTAAAAAATCGCATCATCTGGTTTGTCTTAAAAGATTCATCAGGGTTTTATTAAAATTTATTACCTTACTTTAAGCATTGGCCGCACTTGTTGTAACGAACCGTTTTGTAACCTTGCATAATAAACTCCCGGTGCCAATGCGCCTGAATTAAATGTTACAGAGTATGTGCCTTCAGCATAAATCTTATCAGCAAGGATGGCAATGCGCCGGCCGGTTGTATCAAAAACCTGCACCAACGTATGACCGCCGGCCGATTTAAAGGTTATGGTAGTAGATGAATTAAAAGGATTGGGATAATTGATGATCAGATTATCGCCAAGTTTATTCAATTCAAAAATATCCATATTACAAGCCGTGGATTTTATCACCGGCAGGTACTGGTAATTTTTCAGCAGTACGGTATCAACTTCATTGGGTGGCAAACAAAACCAATCTCTTAAAATGGTTGAATAGATTGAACGGAAATCGTATTGCATAGGAACATTATCAACTGCTGCTGTATTGGCGGGTATATCAGGATTTTTACCCAGCACCCCTTGCTTAACAGCCTCGCCAAATAAAAATACCGGCTGCGCTGCTCCATGGTCTGTACCAAAACTTCCATTCGATTGCATCCGACGACCAAACTCTGAGAAAGTCATACCCAGCACCCGTTTTGAAACGCCCAGGAATTTCAGATCTTTTGAAAAAGCAGTTATCGCTTCTGAAACCTGTTTTAATAATCCGC
>JBATAS010000197.1:0-2330 GCA_049661965.1 Ferruginibacter sp.
CTTTGGGAGAACACCAGCAATGAAGATATACAGGAACGTATTGAGTTGCTGATACACCGCCTTCATTTCAGGGACCTTACCGATGATTTTACAGAATGGGCAGCTAAAGACTCAGATCTGCTGGAAGGCGCATTGCTTGTTGCCAGGTATCATTATCCCGATATGGATGCATCGCTTGTGCACCAGGAAATTGAAAAACTCCGCCGCAATACCTGGCTGGAGCTGAACAATTACCTTACACCTATTGAGCAGATAAATATAGTTACCAGCATTTTTTATAATTATTACAAACAAAAAGGTGTTGAGTTTGCCTATAACAACCCCGACGACTATTTAATAAATAAAACACTGGAAGGGAAAAAAGGAAATGCTTTAAGCAATGGCATCATCTATATCGCTCTTTGCGAACTGCTGGATATTCCGGTAAAAGCCATCAATATTCCCCGCCAGTTTATCCTTGCGTATTTTGATCCGCAACACGATCTGCTTAACCCGGTTGGTCATGCATCGGAAAAAATAAATTTTTATATTGATCCGCTTAACGGGCAAATGTACAGCCACCAGGATGTGGAAGGTTATTTTAAACGGATATCAGTACCTCCTGTTCCTTCTTATTTCAGGCAATTGAATAATAAACGAATTATTCAATACCTGCTGGAGGAATTAAGCAAATGTTTCGACAACGACAGGAACCGGTACAAAATGAATGAACTGTTATTACTGGCAAATCTTTTAGAAGAATGATCTATCATGTGGTTACGCATACAAACTGGCAGATAGCCGCTGAGCAAGGCTTTTACGAACCTGCATCACTGGCTGCCGAAGGGTTTATTCATACCTGCAAAGCCACACAGGTTGCGGGTGTTTTGGAAAGATATTATAAAAATGAAAGCGGATTGCTGTTGTTGCATATTGATGAACATAAATTGCAATCACCCTTTACCTATGAATTTTCTGAATCGGTAAATGAGGAGTTTCCGCATATTTACGGCAGGCTGAATTTAGATGCAGTAATTAAAGTTGAAAAAATATGATCAGCTGGGAAGATTTTGAAAAGGTTGATATCCGTTGCGGAACTATACTGGAAGTTCTTGATTTTCCCAATGCCAGAAAACCGGCATACCAGCTCAGTATTGATTTCGGGTCGCTGGGCATCAAAAAATCATCTGCACAAATAACAAGCTTATATACAAAAGAAGAATTACCGGGCAGGCAGGTAATCGCCGTTGTAAATTTTCCGGTAAAACAAATTGCCAATTTTTTCAGTGAGTGCCTGGTGCTGGGTGTTTATAATGAAAATGATGATGTGGTATTACTTGAACCTTCGCTTCAGGTGAAGAATGGAACTAAGATAGGATAAGGAAAGGCTGCTGATTATATTGGCTTTTCATAATAATTTTTCTCCCCGGTATACAAATACTCCCTGTTAGCTTTCAAAGAATTGTATTTTACAGTTAGAGGACAAAAGAAATTCAGTAAATTGGGTATCTGTAAAATGAATATCGAAATTGTATATTACAAATCACCAGTTGGTGTACTGGAAATCAGGAGCTCGGGCAATGCTATATCCGATGTCTTGTTTGTCAACTCGTGGAAAGGAGCAAAAGTTGATGAAGCCGCATTAAGTTTTGTAAAACCAAAATCGCCTGTTATAAAAAACTGCTTAAAACAATTAGATGAATATTTTGACGGAACAAGAACGGAGTTTCATCTGCATACAAGCCAGGTTGGTACCGAATTTCAACAGACTGTATGGACTGAATTGTGTAATATTCCCTATGGCAGAACCATCAGCTATCTGGAACTGAGTAAACGTATAGGTAATGTAAAAGCTATACGTGCAGTTGGTACAGCTAACGGGAATAACAGTATTTCTATTATAGTACCCTGCCATAGAGTTATTGGCAGCAATGGAGATCTGATTGGATATGGTGGTGATCTATGGCGAAAAAAATGGTTGCTGGAACATGAAGGGAAAATAGCTAACGGTGTGCAAACCTTATTTTAGATCAATACTGCCAAATGAAAGTGGCAATAATAAATTCGCTTTTTCAACTACAATAACCTTTCCTTCAAGTCCGCTTAAGATTAAACGTATGGGTTGATTCATCCTTTCCTCATACTCAACCAGGCTTTGCCGGCACATGCCACAGGGAGAAATGGGATGATCACTTTTCCCTTTGGTATTATCGTAACTGATGGCAATGGTATCAATAGCTACATTGGGATGTAGTGTGGCTACCGAAGATAATAAAACCCTTTCGGCACAAATACCTACCGGGTAAGATGCATTTTCCTGGTTGGTGCCGGCAATCAGTTCACCGTTAACC
>JBATAS010000198.1:0-1812 GCA_049661965.1 Ferruginibacter sp.
ATTGTGTTGCCATTAATAATATAAGTACCCACCGTATTCACATTAACGGTCAGCTCAGCTGTGTTGGAAGCGGTCATTGGCTGGCCAACAATATAATTACCATTGATCGAAGAAATGGAACAATTGCCCGGTGATCCACCCAGGGTATATAAGGCCGTACCCAGGCCCTGGTCATATACGTTTACGTCAAACGTGCAACTGCTTAAACCATACCTGATCGTGAATGTAGATACGCCAGCAATAACAGGTTTACCCGACGCGTATAAACGAATAGCTCCCGGCCCTTCGCCGATGGTGCCTTTTTTCTTAAATACAACACCGTTTATAGAATCTGTTGTTATGTCAAAATTTCCGCCAACGCTTACATCCACTTCTATATCTACATAATTATCATCGGTCAAAATACTGTCAACTTTATAGATACCCCTTACTACCATAGGTAAACAGGAACCATTGGTTGATTTTTTTAAATTGCCAACTGAAACGCCATCGGGATTCGTATCTTCCAGTTTATTACAGGAAGGCAATAAAAGAAAAGACAGGGCCGTCACCATCAGCAAATCATTCAGCCTTATTAAAGAAGAAATTTTCATGAATTAAAGATATGTTTTTTATGAAACCTGCGACTCATCATTAACAAGTGCATTGGTTTCCACTGTAGGATGCAATTGCCTTTTATTTTGCTGCTTGAAAAAACGTTTTTGAAAAACTAAAATACTGATCACGCCCGTGGTAATTGATGCATCTGCAATGTTAAATATAGGCCTGAAGAATTCGAAATCATCTCCACCCCAAACCGGAAACCAGGAAGGGAAATGCCCTTTAATTACCGGAAAATACAACATGTCAACTACGTTGCCATGTAAAAACGAAGCATAGCCTTTTGAAGAAAAAACCGCCAGTCCGTTATATCCGATATATTCTTTAATGGCGGGGTCAACCGTCATCCCCTTATCAAATATCATCCCGTAAAACGAAGAATCGATCAGATTGCCCAATGCACCCGCATAAACCAGTGCAGCACAAAAAATAAACCCTTTATTATAATGTTCTTTAATGATCTTCCGCAGGTACCAGGTTCCAAACACAACCGCGCCCATCCTGAATACCGTAAGTATCATCTTCCCCCAATCGCCACCGAATTTCCAGCCATAGGCCATACCCGGATTCTCAACAAAATACAGTTGAAAACCACTTCCAATCACCGACCGGGATTCATTGAGGTGAAAACTGGTTTTCATCCATAGCTTAAGCACCTGGTCGGCAATGATGATCAATAAAATAACAACGGTTACGTGTCTTGCTTTCATAATAAGTATCAAAGATAAGAGATTAGTGTTTTTGTTTGGGAGATTTAGGGGGTTTGGGGAGTTTGGGGGGTTTGGGGTGTTTAGGGGTTTAGGGGTTAGGTAACGAAAGTTTTCAATTTAACCCACTGCACTTTCTAACCTCATAAACTTGCTAAACTTGCTAACCCTTATTAACTTTCCAGTCTATTCTTCAAAATAGACCCTTTTTACCCGTTGTGATATACCGGTCAATATTTCATATGGAATACTTTGAGCCAGAACAGCCAGTTGGCTTACTGGCAGGTTAGCACCAAACACGATCACTTCGTCGCCTTCGGCAGCATCAACGCCGGTTATATCCAACATGGTCATATCCATACAAACATTGCCAATAACCGGAACCGCATTGCCCGAAACCAGCATTTTTCCAACACCATTGCTCAAGAGCCGGGGATAGCCATCAGCATATCCAATACGAACTGTGGCGATAACACTATCTTTCGAAGCGATACCTTTCCTGCTG
>JBATAS010000199.1:0-4689 GCA_049661965.1 Ferruginibacter sp.
CCTGTACAATTGGATAGTGTGCAACGGCGTATTGTACAAATGGAAATACAGGCCACAGTCTGTGATCAATATACCTGAAAAATGTTTCCCGGTATTAAGCAATGAAATAAAGCCACAGTTGGATATAGCCCACGATGTGCCAAATCTCAGCAACCGCTATCCAAGATACCTGAATACATTGCAAGACTTTTACAACAAGTACCTGGCTGTTGAGGCGTTCAGGAAAATCATTCCAATAAGTACAGAAGGTTTTTATCAACCCGATGCAAAGCAGTATAGGGTTATCTGTTCATCATCCAACGATTTGATGTATGCCGGAGGCAAAACGGGTAAAGAACCAAAAAAAGATTTTAAATTCAAAGGCCCTTACCAGTTGCCTACCAAACCAAGCAACTTTAAATTCTTTTTCATTTACCAGGCATCAGATAAAGCAGGTGCAGTAACAGAGTTGTATAAGTATTTAAACAGTGGTTACAAAGACGACAGGTTCCCTTTTCCAAAAATGCAGGACTATATTAAAGTTCCCTTTGAACTGGATATTACAAAGAATATAGAATTTGACAGCGTAGAAAATGCAGTAACAACAGTACGCAATGCCATTAAGAATGCAGAGTGGCAGCCAGATACACGTTACCTGGCATTGTTTGTAAATCCTGTACCAAAGTTGGAGAAAGATAAAGAACGGGTAAATATCTATTATAAGATCAAAGAGATTTTATTATACGAAAATGTGCTTTCGCAGGTAATAAAAAGCGAACACCTGTACAAAAACGGCGAGCCAAATTCTTACTTCAATACTTTCTTACCGCACATAGAAATTGCCATGCTGGCAAAGCTGGGCGGTGTGCCGTGGAGGCTTAACCGGCCAACAAACAACGAATTGATAGTTGGTGTAGGAGCATTCTATTCCGTAACCCGAAAGACAAGGTTTGTGGGTTCAGCCTTTTGTTTTAACAACGAAGGCATGTTTAAAGGCTTTGATTGTTTTAAAGGCGATGATACCATTAGCTTGGCTGGTTCAATAAGAGAAGCAGTGGCAAAATTCATTGCAGTTAATTACACTGCTTCAAGACTTGTTATACATTTTTATAAAGACATTGGAAAAAAGGAACTGCAGCCCATCATGCAAACCCTGCACACCCTGGGCTTAAATATTCCGGTAATTGTAGTTACCATCAACAAAACCGAAAGTAAGGAGCTATTAGGATTTGATACAGCAGATGCAGGTAATTTAATGCCCTACAGTGGCACTATTATAAAAGTTGGCTGGACGAAATATCTTTTATTCAATAACACCCGGTATGAAAGCACATCAAAGCCTGCGCAAAAAGAATATCATTTTCCTGTAAAGATTGCATTGTCCTGTACAGTTGATGGAATGCTGGATGATATGAATTTAGTAGAACAGTTGATTGACCAGGTTTACCAGTTTAGTCGCATGTACTGGAAAAGCACCAACCAGCAGAGTTTACCGGTTACTATCAAATACCCCGAAATGGTGGCGGAGATTTACCCTTACTTTCAGCACGACAAGCTGCCGGACTTTGGGAAGGAGAATTTGTGGTTTTTATAAAATAAAGAATGATGAACCTCTACATAAAAAACATGGTTTGCAACCGCTGTATTATGGTTGTAAAGCAGGAACTGGAAACACTTGGTTTAAAACCCATCCGTGTTTCAATGGGGGAGGCAGAACTAAAAAAACAACTCTCTGCAAAGCAGATGCAACAGCTTAACAGCCGTTTACTGCAATTGGGCTTTGAAATATTGGACGATAAAAAGCAAAAACAGATTGAAAAAATAAAAAGCCTGCTTATTAAAAAAGTACAGTCAGGCGATGTAGAAGAACATTTCAGCATCAGTGAATATTTGAGTAATGCCCTACATAAAGACTACAGCTATATCTCCCGTTTGTTTTCCGAAGTTGAAGGAATTACGGTTGAACAATTTTTTATCCTCCAAAAAATTGAAAAAGTAAAAGAATGGCTGGTATATGGTGAACTCAATCTCAGCGAAATTTCTTTCCGGTTAGGATACAGCAGTGTGGCCCATATTTCAGCACAGTTTAAGAAAATTACGGGGCTTACCCCAAGTCATTTTAAAAAATTGGGTAATCCGCAACGAAAATCACTGGATGAATTGTAACTTATGTTACGCAATTCAATAACAAACATTTTAATTTTGCAACATGCCGCAAAAACAACACTGGGAAAAAGTATTTGAAACAAAAGCCGATTCAGAAAAAAGCTGGTTTCAGCCCTTCCCCGAAACGTCGGTACAATTCATTAAAGACTTAAATATTCCCAAAGATGCTGCCATAATTGATGTAGGTGGTGGCGACAGCTACCTGGCTGATGTTTTATTACAGGAAGGCTATAAAGATATTACCGTACTCGATATTTCTGCCAAAGCCCTGCAAAATGCCCGGAAGCGTTTAGGCAAAAAAGCAAATAGAATTAAGTGGGTTGAATCGGATGTATTGAATTTTCATCCCGTAAAAAAATATGATTGCTGGCACGACAGGGCTGTGTTTCACTTTGTGACTGATAAAAAAGATATAACGGCATATAAAAAACAGATTGCCGGTTCCGTTAAAGATGAAGGCAAATTGATTGTAGGTACATTCTCAGAAAAAGGCCCCGAAAAATGCAGCGGCCTGCCGGTTCACCGCTATTCGCAGCAGCAACTCACCAATGCGCTTTCCAAAAATTTCAAAAAAATAAAATGTATTGAGGAAATACATCAAACGCCTTTTAATACTTCGCAGTCATTTACTTTTTGCAGCTTTCAAAAAAAAGCCGTTTAGGTATAAATCATTTCCATAATTCTGTAACAATACTACTTCCCGTTTGAAGGAACTTTGTGTCATTAAATTAACAGACATGACACATACCTATAAAGTTTCCGGAATGACCTGCACCGGTTGCCAGGCAAAAGTTCAAAACCTTTTATCAAAAGTAGATGCAGTAAGTGATGTAAATATTGATCTTGCCAAAGGCGAAGCGACTATTAAAATGGATAAGCACATCGAAACTGCCATTTTACAGGAAGCATTGAAAGACTATCCAAAATATCAATTAACAGAAAACAATCAACAGCACCTGCCAATTAATACAGAAGAAGTTGAAGAATCCAGTACCTGGTTAGCAACTTACAAACCCATTCTGTTAATATTTGCATTTATTACCGGTATAACCATGCTGAACGAATGGGTAGTTGGTGATTTGGTATGGATGCGCTGGATGAGTAATTTTATGGCCGGGTTCTTTTTGGTTTTTTCATTTTTCAAATTGCTTAACCTGAAAGGCTTTGCGGAGAGTTACTCGATGTATGATGTGATTGCAAAAAAATGGAACAGTTGGGGGTATGTTTATGCCTTCATTGAGCTGGCCCTGGGAATTGCATTCCTTACCGGTTTCAATCCCATACTAACCAATAGTATTACCTTTATTGTAATGTCAGTAAGTATAATTGGTGTGCTGCAAAGTGTTTTCAATAAGCGTAAAATAAAATGTGCCTGCCTGGGCGATGTATTTAATTTACCCATGAGCACCATTACAATTATTGAAGATGCACTGATGATTGGAATGAGTGCGGCCATGCTGTTAACGATGTTATTATGATACTATTTAGATCAATAGGGCAGTTTTTCTGGAAAGCTTTTAAATTCCTTTTTGTACGCAAAAAAGACTGTTGTAAATAGGGTTTAAGTCATTTAAGTATAAATAGTTAGCAGAATTATGTAAGAATCCTCAAAAAAATTGTTATACTTTTGTAGCAGTTTAAAACATGAAAAAGTTCATCACCGCCATATTAGCTGTTTTGTATCTGGGCACTTCTTCAGGAGCCACGATACACATGCATTATTGCATGGGCAAGCTGGCCGATTGGGGGCTGGGTCATAATAAGTCCAAAACCTGCGGTCAATGCGGCATGGAGAAAACCGAGTCAAAAGATAACGGTTGCTGCAAGGATGAACACAAATTTTTAAAAGACGATTCAGCACAAAAGGTAACCGAGAGTAACCTGCAATTAATGCAGTTAATGGCAACAGCATTGCCTTCTGCCTATATTCAATTACCTGAAATAGCATTACCTTCCTTAACAGAAGAAAGCCCTAACAGCAATGCACCTCCCCGAACGCAAGGCGTACCCGTTTACATTCGCAACTGCGTTTTCCGTATTTAATACAGTTCCCTCTTATTGAGCCAGGTAATTGATTTGCCGGGCTATTGGCATTTACCTATGCCATAAATCCAACTATTATTTACTACTAAATTAATTTAAAATGAAAGCAATTAAGATGCTGATGATGGCGGCGTTAACCATCGTATCTGTTTCCCTGTTTGCACAGGACAGTACAAAACACAAATCAAAAATGCAAAAAATGGAGCAGATGAAATACAGTTGCCCCATGAAATGCGAGGGAGAGAAAACCTATGATAAACCTGGCAAATGCCCCAAATGCGGTATGGATTTAACCAAATCAAAAAAAGAACAAATGAAAATGGAAGTGATGAAAACCTATACCTGCCCCATGCATCCGGATGTTACGAGTGACAAACCCGGTAAATGTTCAAAATGTGGTATGGCTTTGAAAGAAAAAGAACCGGCTGTTGTAGCTTATAGCTGCCCCATGAAATGCGAAGGGGATAAAACTTATGATAAGCCCGGTAACTGCCCTAAATG
>JBATAS010000200.1:0-1527 GCA_049661965.1 Ferruginibacter sp.
CGCTTCGAGATGATAATGGTCATATTATTGATCATCGATCCATCAAGCGATACCCACTCGATTGGAAAAGTCGAAGCTTCCATGATATTGAAGGTGCGGTTGAGAACTTCAAGCAAAGTGCGTTACCTGATATTGAAGCCGATTTGCTGGAAGCAGCGCAAGCCGCTTTTATTCAAGATAAAAAAAAGACCTGATTTGTAATGGTAAAACGCCGGTCAGGATTAAAACGCTCCATGGGCGATTTGAGTTTAAAGTACAGCGATTTAAAGACCCCCGCTCTCCGAGTCAACCGGAGAGGACTTATTTTGATTTAACCGATCAATTTCAAGAAAGGTATGTCAGTGATCGGCTCCAGGAGCTCTCGGCCTATTATAGTAATCGTTTAAGTTATTCGGAGGTATCGAATTTGATTAGTCGAGTCACGGGGGATCGCCAACTGAGTGACCAGAAGATTCGACAAATTGTTGTTGATAAAACGGTAGAAATCAGTCAAAGGATGCAAGGAGAAGTGGGAAAACAGTTCAGCAATCAAGATCTAAGTTTTCCAAAGGTTAAAGAAAAGATAGATATTTATGACCGTGACTGTCGAGAGATTTTAGTCTTTGAAGATGCGATTCAAGTGCGGGGCCAGAAAGAAAATCGTGTTCATAAACAAAAAGTTAAAAAAGAACCTCATCAAAATTCGATGAAAAGTAAATCGCCACCTGTTTTCACAAACATCGTGATGCTTCAAAAGAAGAACAAAGAGTTTGAATATATTACGGCTCCAATTAATGATCAAGGCCAAGAGACCGTGCCTCTCCCTGATGTTCTCAAAAGCTGCGTCCTGCAGGAGTATGGAGAGGAGTCTGATCCGTTACCGATAGTCGCCATTACGGATGGCGCTCAGGTAATTCGTCAACATTTACATACTGTTTTTGGAGTGATGCTGGTTATCATTTTGGATTGGTACCATTTAGGTAAGAAAGTGCGAGATTTAATGAGTATGATTGCTCGAAATAAAGAAGAGAAAAATCGCCATTTAAAGTTTATTTTCTATCATTTATGGCGTGGAGAAATTTATACAGTTTTAGACTATTTAGAAAAAAAGGTTCAGCCGAAAAATGAAGAAAAACACCTTGAACTTATCGGCTATCTCAATAAACACCGGGATGAAATTATTGATTATCGACGCCGGAAGAGAACCGGTAAAATGATAGGTAGCGGCTATATAGAAAAAGCTTGCGATCAAGTGATTGGACACCGCCAAAAGAAAAAAGGGATGAGTTGGCGTGAAACGGGAAGTCGAAGCTTAGGTATTTTAAGAGTGGTCGAGCTTAATCATCAATGGGAGCACATCTGGTTTCCCAGTGATGCCGCTAACGACTCGATAAACTTACGACTGGTTTCAAATTTATAAGCGATCACGGGAAAATTTACAGGAGGAAAAAACGTGCTTCGGCTTGCCGGTAATCGGCGAACAGAAAGGTCAACATGTCGTCTCGCCAGCGGGGGTCGCTCACAACCGCGATTTTTTCGATGTCCTTG
>JBATAS010000201.1:0-2612 GCA_049661965.1 Ferruginibacter sp.
GAATCTATTTAACGAAATTGCTCAATGGAGGTTAAAAATAACATAAAAGAACTTCATGCCGAATTAGCAGGCAAGAAATGTCGGTTGATAGCCGTTAGTAAAACGCAGCCAATTACAAAAATACAGGAAGCCTATGATGCCGGGCAAAGACTGTTTGGAGAAAATAAGGCGCAGGAAATGTCTGCAAAGTATGAGGCATTACCTAAAGATATTGAGTGGCACATGATCGGCCATCTGCAAACCAATAAAGTTAAGTATATAGCCCCGTTTACATCCCTTATCCATTCTGTCGACTCCATTAAATTACTTGAAGAGATTAATAAACAGGCAAAGAGGTTTAACCGAAAGATATCGTGCTTACTACAGGTATTTATAGCCCGCGAAGAAACCAAGTTCGGTTTTTCACCAGAAGAAGTTCTTCACCTTGCAAAAAAAAATCTTAGTGAATCGCATCCGAATGTTGAAATAATTGGCCTGATGGGGATGGCTACCTTCACAGATAATCAGGAGCAAATCCGAATAGAGTTTCGATTGTTGCATTCACTTTTTAAACAGCTTCAGGATAAAAACCTATTTCCTGCTATAACCATGAAAGAACTTTCCATGGGGATGAGTGCCGATTATAAAATTGCAATCGAAGAAGGAAGCACTCTGGTTCGGGTTGGTACCACCATTTTTGGAAATCGTAACTATACATCACAATGAAAAATTCAAGAATCTTTCTTCTTATTTCATCTGCATCAGGAATGTTGGCGGTAGCCTTAGGCGCCTTTGGTGCTCATGCGGTGAAGGCCTTGCTAACTCAAAATCAACGGTTAGACACCTACGAACTGGCTGTTCGATATCACTTTTATCATACGTTGGCCTTATTTGGTATTGCTCTCTTGATGAATAAACAAGAGCATAAAACATTGACGCTTAGTGCGTACTCCATGATAACAGGAACTGTTCTGTTTAGTGGCAGTTTGTATGTATTAGCCCTCTTCAATACAACTTCAGTAGCGTTAATAACGCCTTTGGGTGGAGTTTTCTTACTAGCAGGATGGAGCCTATTATTTTATTCAGTACTTAAAAATCGAACTTAATTCGGATTGCTCTTCTCCAAAACATTAGCAGTGATCATTACCTGATTGCTTGATCCTACTGAGTTAGAAGTTACCGTCACCACTTTATTTTGTTTACCAAATCTTCCGGCACTATTAAAAGCTACGGATAATTCGCCCTTTCCTCCGGGCATAATCGGATCTCTCGGCCAGCCCTTTGGCGTGGTGCAGCCACAGGTTACTTCCACATTGGTTAGCACCAAGGGCTGGTTGCCTGTATTGGTAAACTTAAATGTATAGTCTACTTTGTCCCCCTGAACAATATCTCCAAAATCATGCGAAAGAAATTCCCAGGTAATTTCAGGGCCTTGGGCCGATGAAGCATCTTGCGCGTTAAGTTGTAAGATTGTGAATGAGCCAAGAAGAAAAACGATAAGCCACCTCATATTCATAATATTTCTATCAATTTAAACTGTTTAGATTAATTATCAGAACTGTTAATTCTAATTTTTTATTATAAAATTACTTTGAATTTGTAACGAATTTATGACCACTCCGGTTCAGGAAATATTTGGAAATCGACTAAGATTACGAGCATGTGGAGTTTGTATAAATAGTAACGGCATTTTAATGGTCAATCATCGCGGATTAGCGGCCGGAGATTTCTGGGCACCACCGGGTGGAGGCATCAACTTTGGCGAAACGGCCCAAGAATGTCTTCAGCGAGAATTTGTAGAGGAAACGGGTCTCCATGTTTCTGTGGGTAACTTTCTTTTCGCTTGCGAATTTATTAATAAGCCACTACATGCCGTTGAGCTTTTCTTTTTGGCAACCCCCTTAAGAGGAAGTCTTAAAAAAGGTATCGATCCCGAAATGGGTGTGAATCAAATCATTGAAGGGGTGAAATATTTTAGTTGGAATGAAATTAAGCTTATTAAAAAAGGCGAACTTCATGGGATTTTCAATTATCTGACCGATAGATCAAAAATAGACGATTTGAGGGGCTATTTTAAGTTATAATTGGTTGTTTTAAACGCCATAAAATATTTATAATTGCAAGCTAAACCTGTAACCAATGAACTTGACTAAAATTCTTACTGGAGTCCTTCTTATAGCCAGTCTTTTTCTGGCTTATCGGCTATACCGTAGCGTACAAGGCACCATTGAAGATCGAGAATCCATATCCACTACCGAAGCGGCTATTATTGAAAAATTAAAGTTGATCCGTGAGGCTGAAGTCGTTTTTCAAAGTGTAAATGGAAGATATACAGCTAATTGGGATTCGTTGGTAAACTTTGTCAGAACAGGAAAGGTGCCAATTATCCAGCGAAGAGAGGAAATCACCCAGAAATCTTATGGTGTGGAAGAGGTGAAGGTTATCATTGATACGCTGGGTTTCGTATCAGCGCAAGACAGAATTTTTAAGAAGAATTACACAGTAAACTTCCCTGATAATGGGATTTTTATGGGTTATAAAGTAAAAGAAGGTGATCGGATTATCAAAAACCAAAAGCCATATTCAATAAAAGTTGGTGAAAAGGTAAATGAACCCCCTATGCAGGATGAGGG
>JBATAS010000202.1:0-12906 GCA_049661965.1 Ferruginibacter sp.
GTTTTTACGTATCAGGCCCGGTATGAAAAATATAATTGAAAATAAATTGCTGACAGCCGGAATTGATTATGCATTAAAGACTGATGATTGCATTGCATTACCCAATGCAACAAAATTGGATACCGTAATTGAAGTGGGCAAAGAGCTGATTGTACAAGATTATAATTCTCAAAAAGTGTTAGATTTTCTGAAAGCTGAAAAATCAGCTACCCATGAAACTCTTACTGTGTGGGATTGCTGTGCTGCCAGTGGAGGTAAATCAATTTTAGCCTATGATATTTTAAATGGAAAAATCAATCTCACTGTTTCCGATATAAGAGAAAGTATTTTAGCAAATCTTAAAAAACGTTTTGCAACAGCGGGGATAAAAAACTATAAATCGTTTATTGCCGATTTGACAGTTGCCAACTGTCAGTTGCCAACTGTCAAATCCCAACTGCTTATTTGCGACGCACCCTGTACCGGTAGCGGCACCTGGGGCCGTACGCCTGAGCAGTTATATTTTTTTAAGAAAAAAACAATTGATGAGTATGCATCTCTTCAACAGAAAATTATTACGAATGTAATACCTCAATTAAAAACAGGCGGCATCTTCATTTATATTACCTGCTCGGTATTTAAAAAAGAAAATGAAGACAACGTAAACTTTATAAAAGAAAAATTCCACCTGCAGTTGTTGCAGATGGAATTGTTAAAAGGTTATGATAAAAAAGCCGATTCGATGTTTGTGGCTGTGTTTGCCAAACAATAATTTTATTACCTGATTACTTTCTTTACGACTTCTTTTTTGTCATTCAGTCTTACAGTAACAAAATAAATACCGGCACTCATTTGTTCCATCGGAATACTGTAGGTATGCGGACCAGCCACTTGCTGATTTGTTTGCCTGTGTACTATTTGGCCTGCGGCATTGTGAATTACAATATTCACTTTTACTGCAGATGACCTTACTATTAAAACTGAGAGTTTATCACTTACCGGGTTTGGACTGATTGTGATTTGCTCGGGTAACGGCGGAGGTATAACAGGACACAACTGCTGATCGTTTGTGATGTTCACAATTGCAGTATCGGCACATCCGTTTGTGTTTACAGCAATCAACTGATACGAGCCCGCTGCAGTTACTGCGGCAGGGTTTGCAACAGCATTGCCAGCAGTCGTCCACGTAACTGTTAAGCCTGTAGTTGTAAAAACTGTTGTAAGGTTAAAACTGCTGTCGGTACATTTTGAGAACGATTGGTCAGCACCTAAACCTGGTTTGGGGTAAAAGCTAACATTTACTGTTGCTGTATCTGAGCATCCGCTTGTATTAGTTGCTATTAACTGGTAAAGGCCCGAAGCTGTTGCTGCTGCGGGGTTTGCAACGGCAGAGCCGCCAATGGTCCAGTTTGTTGTTAAGCCTGTTGTAACAAACTGTGTGGTAAGATTTGTACTGCTGCCCGGGCAAATGCTTATTGATTTATCAACTCCAAGGTTTGGCCTTGGTATAAAGTTGATGGTCATGCTGTCTAAATAAAAACTGGTATCAGCAGCGATATTCATTTTAAAACGATAATTGATTCCGCTGGCAGGAAAACTCCTCAGGTCATCTGCAAAAGAAAAATTTCTTGACTGAAAAGCACCGGTGGATAGCTGCGTACTGATTGTTGAGTAACTGCTTTCGGAAGGCAGTTTTCTTTGTACTTCAATGCTGATAACCGAATCTGTTTTTGCAGTCCATTGTAAAGTAACTGCACAGTTAGCTACTGACGATTGCTGGGTATACAATTGCTTTATCAGTTTTACAAAAGCTTTTTTCATATCAGGTATGCCATAACCAATTCTGTCGTTGGGGTTTGTGGCACGTGTAGCCGATTCCTGCATGATATTGATGATACCTACATTGTTTATTTCGGGAAATGCCTGCCATAAACAGGTTGTTAAACCCGCCATATTAGGGCAGGCAAAAGAAGTTCCGCTTCCAAATGTTGGCTGGCCGGTAGTGGCATTGGCAATAACAGCGCTAACACCTACAGCAGCAACTGAAGGTTTTATCTGTCCGTCGCTGCTGGGGCCATAACTGCTGAAACCGCCTACTGCTCCCGACGTATTTACAGCACCAACAGCCATTACACTGTCTGCATCGGATGGTGTGATGATATAATGCCAGGCACTGTTACCTTCATTGCCGGCAGCAATAACACAAAGTATTCCTTTTTTGGCGGCCAGGTCGGCGCCTTTTGCACTGATGGTTGTATTGCCATCAAAATCGGTGGCATAAGTATAATTGAAAACCGGGTTATCAAAATTGTAATAGCCCAAAGAGGTTGATGTAATTTCAACACCTAAACTATCAGCTTTTTCCATACCTGCAACCCAGTTTTGTTCTTCAATAGGCCACTCACTGGCAACATCTTCGGTACGGTATAAATAAAAAGAAGCTTTTGGAGCAGTACCCATAAAAACTCCGGGCATGTTTGCTGCAATAGTACTCAGGCATTGCATACCATGAGTATGATCTTCATTTACGCTGGCGTTGCCGGCTACAAAATCCCAGGTACCTAAAACCTGGTTGTTGATTCTTATACTATCGAAAGTGGGAAGGGTTAAGTAATGATAAAAACCTGCATCTAAAACAGCCATGTGCATACCTTGTCCACGAAAACCGCGGTTGTGTAAAAATTCGCCGTTGTGTAAATGCACTTGTCCATAACTCTGTCCGTAATTATAATGATCAGCTGTGATGATAGAACTTGTTTCTTCATTGGGGGCATCTGTAAAATCTGCATCAAGCTTTTTATTAACCGGCTTGGTTGATTGAATAATACTGGCAATGGGCCCGGCACTTATCACAAATGGAAAACTATTGATCTTTGCCAAAGCAGCAGCATCGGTAGTTTGTATGGCAACCTGGTTCAGCCATTTTGAAGTATTGAGTATGGTTACTGCACCTGCCAGTCTTATGCTGTCAATATATCTTGGCGTGATTGGCAGATCAGTTGAGTCAATGGCAATATTGTATCTTATCCTTCGGTCAATTGAACGTTGCGTTAAATACTGAATGGGATTACTTATTGAAAAGGGATTGGTACCCTTGTCTGTTAACTTTACAATATAGCGGGTAAACTGGGCATGGCTATTTGAAATACTAATGGCAAATACAACGAATAGTAAGAGTATTATTTTTTTCATAAGTTGGTGTTTTTTAATTGTATAAACGTTTATTTTCAAATAAAAGTTTACTATCTAACTGTCATACCCCCATTTCACCCAGGTGGCTCCCCAGGTAAAACCTCCGCCAAATGCGGCCAGTATTATATTATCACCCTTCTTCAGTTGCTTTTCCCATTCCCATAAACATAAAGGTAAAGTACCTGCAGTGGTGTTACCATATTTCTGAATATTGATCATTACTTTTTCCTTTGGTAAACCCATACGGTTGGCGGTTGCATCAATAATACGCAGGTTGGCCTGGTGCGGTACCAGCCAGGCAATATCATCAGCAGTTAAATTATTCCTTTCCATTAATTCGTAACTCACATCGGCCATGCCTTTTACGGCAAACTTAAACACTGCCTGTCCTTCCTGGTAAACAAAATGTTCCTTAGCCAGCACAGTTTCAACAGTTGATGGTTTTACCGATCCGCCGGCCTTCATGTGCAGAAATTTGCTGCCACTGCCATCGCTTTTTAAAAGGCTGTCTTTTATACCAACATCTTCTGTGGTAGGTTCCAGTAAAACGGCACCGGCGCCATCGCCAAAAATAATGCAGGTAGTGCGATCGCTGTAATCAACAATGCTGCTCATTTTATCAACCCCAACTACCACAACTTTTTTATACCTGCCACTTTCAATAAAAGCGGTGGCGGTTGTAAGTGCGTATAAAAAGCCCGAGCAGGCAGCCATTACATCAAAACTAAAAATATTGCCTGCACCCAGCTTATCACAAATAATATTTGCTGTAGCCGGAAAAACCATATCCGGCGTAACTGTTGCACAGATCAAACAATCAATTTCTTCGGGGCTGATTCCGCGTTTTTTACATAATTCCAATACAGCGGGTACAGCCAGGTCGCTGCTGCCTTTTCCTGCTTCTTTTAAAATCCGTCTTTCCGAAATTCCTGTCCTGGTTTTTATCCATTCATCGTTGGTATCTACCATTTTTTCCAGTTCTGCGTTGGTAAGCCTGTACTCGGGTACATAACCGCCAACTGCAGTAATTGCAGCATTGATTTTTTGCATGAAAGAGTCTGTTTAACTTGGTAAGTTTTAATTTGGTAATGAAAGGTAAAAATACATAAAAAACCTTAGTTGTATTTAAAGCCGTATTGCTCATAAATAATCCTTATTTTCGCTATTGACTGTATATTGATTATGTACGCATATTTGCAAGGAAAGTTTACGTATAAGAGCCCGGCACAGGTTTATGTAGATGTTAATGGTGTTGGGTATGAAGTTAATATCAGCCTCAATACATATTCGCATATTCAAAACCTGGAAGAGGGTAAACTGTTTACACATTTTCAGGTAAGGGAAGATGCACATGTATTATTTGGTTTTTTTGATAAGCAGGAAAAAGATATGTTTGTTCTTTTAACAGGTGTGTCGGGTGTAGGTTCGGCTACAGCAAGAATGATGTTATCTTCCTTAAAACCCGACGAAGTGAGCAGGGCCATCATGCAAGGCAACATAAAGCTGCTTGAAAGTGTCAAAGGAATAGGAAAAAAGACAGCCGAAAGGCTGGTTTTGGAATTAAAAGATAAAATGGGCAAAACGGTACTGGATGCTGATCATTCCAAACACATGGGCAATAGTTTGGAATTGGATGCGTTAAATGCATTGACTGCCTTGGGAATTTCCAGAGTACAGGCAGAAAATTCCATCCAAAAAATTATCCGTGCTGAACCAAACGTATCGCAATTAGAAGACTTAATTAAAAAAGCCCTTAAAGCCATTTGAAAGAACTCTACGTTAATTGATTTACCGGATGTTGCTTATTAGATTAATAAATTCAAGACTGTTTGGCTGTATAGTATTGGCGCTTACGTTGTTTTTGCTGAATACCAATACTGCTTTGGCTATACCGCATCATGATAATATCCAGCAAAATGTTGGCGATACTGTACCTAACTATGGCGATAGCCTGCATTATCCCATCAGAGACAGAAGAGGAGATTTTTTTTCCAGCGGAGGCAGAACTACTTTAGACCTTAACAATCCATCCAACATTACCGATTCGGTGGTTTACGACCCCAAAACCCGCCGTTATATCGTATACGAAAAAATAGGCAATAAATATTACCGTACCACCACATCTTATGGTTTTGATGAATATTGGAAAATACGGGCACGCCAAACCGAGAATGAATACTTTCAGAAAAGGGCCAATTTATTAAGTATACTTAACCGTGGCCGCATTAAACCCAAGCTGTCTTTATACGATAATTTATTTAACCGCTTATTTGGTAACGGTAAAATAAGTATTACCCCACAGGGAAATGTTGATTTAACTGCAGGGTACCAGGGCCAGAATATTAAAAACCCAACTTTACCGGAACGAGCCCGTAAAAACGGTGGCTTCGATTTTGACATGAATGCCCAGGTAAATGTGAATGCAGATATTGGGGGCAAATTAAAATTCCCGATCAACTATAATTCATTAGCCAATTTTGGACAGGATAACCAGCTTAAACTGGATTATACCGGGCTGGATGATGAGATCATCAAGCGTTTTGAACTTGGTAATGTTTCCTTTCCGTCACGCAGTACTTTAATACCCGGTGCACAGCAATTATTCGGTTTAAAAACTACAGTGCAATTCGGTAAGTTATTTGTAACTGGTGTTATTGCCAATCAAAAATCTCAACGCCAGTCGGCAAATTTAGCAGGCGGTACAGCATCTCAGTTATTTGAATTAAAGGCTGATGAGTATGAAGAGAACAGGCATTTCTTACTGGCACAGTATTTTAAGGAAAACTATAACAAGGTAATGAGTAAGTTGCCTGCTATTACAGCTCCTGTACAGATATTAAGGATGGAGGTTTGGGTTACCAACAGGAACGGAACAACCACCGAAACAAGAGATGTGGTAGGCTTGGCGGACCTGGGTGAAAGCGGAGGCCCGGTATCTGGTATCCCATCTAACAGAAGCAATCCGCAGTATTCAAATATCATTGCAGATCCTTCTAACCGCAGTTCATCGGCTGTATTTAATAATTTAATAGCGTTAGGCCTGCAGCCTGTTCAGGATTTTGAAAAAACATTTGCCCGTAAATTAGATTCAACCCAATATTCTTATAACCGCCAGGTTGGTTTTATATCATTAAGCCAGCCTTTACAAACTGATGAAGTTTTAGCAGTTGCGTATCAATATTCGTACAACGGAAAAATTTACCAGGTAGGTGAATTTTCTCAAGACCTTCCACCCGACAGTACGCAGGCTACCCAACGCATCCTGTTCTTGAAATTATTAAAGGCTACATCACAAAGACCTACATTACCTATATGGAGTTTAATGCTGAAAAATGTCTATGCCATAGGCTATGGTTCATTAACGCCGGCCGATTTTAAACTGGATGTATTGTACCAGGAACCTGGCCTTGGCTGGAAACGTTATGTACCTTTCGGCGACAAGAACCAGGGCTTCCCCATTATTTCTCTTATTAATTTAGACCGGTTAAATAACCAGCTCGATCCACAGCCCGATGGTGTATTTGATTATGTAGAAGGTTTTACAGTTTACTCACAATACAGCCGGGTAATGTTCCCGGTACTTGAACCTTTTGGGCGTGACCTGGCAGCCGGTATTTATACAAATCCAGCGCTGCCAACTATAAAAGACAGTTTATATTATGCCCTGTACGATTCAATAAAAGCAGTGGCCCAACAGTTTCCAAACCTTAACCGTTTTGTTTTAAAAGGATCTGCAAAAATATCCGGCTCGGCAGATATCAGTATAGGCTATAACATTCCACCAGGCTCGGTTACAGTTAATGCCGGTGGCAGGCTTTTAATTGAAGGAATTGATTACGATATCAACTACGATCTGGGAACGATAAAAATTACCAATTCGGCTATTATCAATTCGGGTATTCCGGTGCAGGTAAACTATGAAAATAATGCCAGCTTTGGTTTACAACAACGTAGCTATATGGCTTTGCGTTGGGATTATATGGCTAAAAATACCGCAAAGGAACAATTATCAATTGGTGGTACAGTAGTACGGTTGAGCGAAAGGCCTTTCTTTAGTAAAGTAAGTTATGATAACAGTAATACCGGTGGCACCAACGAACCCATCCGTAATTCCATGTACGGGTTGGATGTGAATTACCGGAAAGATATTCCAAGACTTACCAAGATACTGGATAAACTGCCGTTTTATAAAACAACTGCGCCATCTACCATTAACGTATTTGCCGAAGCTGCTTTCTTAAAACCAGGCCATGCCCCGCAGATTGGCAGAGGTTCTAACGGTATCATTAATATTGATGATTTTGACGGAACTCAATCGGGCCTCGATCTTCGTTTTCCACCCATCAGTTGGGCTTTGGCCTCTGTTCCCTTTAAGGCAACCGATAGAAATGGTATTGAACTTTTTCCCGAAGCTCAGTTAAATGATGATATCAATGCAGGTAAAAACAGGGCAAAAATTGCCTGGTACCAGATTGAACCAACCTTACAGGTTTATAAGGGCTCAAATAATCCTTTCTCTAACGACCGTGTTGAGCTTAGTGATCCAAGGGTAAGGCAGATTTATCAGCGTGAGATTTTTCCACAACGTACAACAGGTTTTGGCGAAAGCCAGCTTGTAACTTTCGACCTTGCCTATTTTCCCGAAGACAGAGGTCCTTATAATTATGATGCAGCACCGGGCAGTATTGCACCCAATGGGAAATTATTAAATCCGCAAACCCGCTGGGGAGGTTTAATGCGTAATATAGATCAGCCCGATTTTGAAACAGCCAATATTGAGTTTATTGAATTTTGGGCTCAGGATCCGTTTATTGATTATAGTACCAGGTATCCCAATGCCAGCAGTTCATCGGGCGGTAAATTATATTTTAACCTCGGTAATATATCCGAAGATGTACTGAAAGATGGAAAGCGCTTTTATGAAAACGGTTTGCCAACACCTAATGCACCTGCACCTGTTGACAACTCAAACTGGGGCAGGGTGCCAACCAATCCGGTGCAGGTAACCAATGCTTTTAGTAATGACCCGGATGACAGAAAATACCAGGATATAGGTTTTGATGGTTTAGATGATACAGCTGAAGCAAACAAGCGGCAGGCTTATCTTGCCCAGTTGCAAATGGTAGTTTCTCCAGCTGTTTATCAACAGGCTTTGGCAGATCCTTCCAATGATAATTATCATTATTACCGTGGCGATGATTTTGACCAACAGGGCCTTGGTATTACAGCCAGGTATAAAAGATTCAACAATCCCGAAGGCAACTCTCCGGTTGCTTCTACGGGTACTACTTATTCATCAGCTGCTACCTTATATCCCGATGCAGAAGACCTTAACAGGGATAACACACTCAACCAGACAGAAGAATATTTTCAGTATATAGTTGACCTGAAACCCAAGACAGCAACAGAGATGAGTATTGGCAATAACTTTATTGTTGATAAAAAAGAAGCTACTATTAACCTGGTTGATGGAACATCAAGATCTGAAACATGGTACCAGTTCCGTATTCCCATCAGCCAGTACGACCGGAAAATCGGTAATATACCCGACTTCAAATCAATACGATTTATACGTATGTTTATGACCGGGTTTACTGATAGTATTGTATTGCGTTTTGGTGAATTACAACTTACCCGTAATGTTTGGCGCAAATTCAATTATAAAATTGATACAACCGGCATTTTTTCACAGTTGCCAACCGGGGCTCCACCTACTTTTAACCAGGGGGCGGTTAATATTGAAGAAAATGATAAACGTGTTCCGTTGCCTTACCGTACCCCAACTGAAATACAAAGGGTACAAACGTTAAGTAACAATGGTATTAACCTGTTGCAAAATGAGCAGGCTTTAAGTTTACAATTTTGCGACCTGGCCCGTAACGATGCCCGGGCAGTACAGCAAACTTTTGCCAACAGAGACCTTCGCCAGTTCCGTAAACTTTCCATGTATATACATGCCGAAGAAGCTCAAAAAACATATCGCTCTTTAAATGATAAAGACCTTACAGCGGTTATAAGAATGGGTACCGATTTTGTAAACAATTATTATGAGATCAGGATACCATTGAATATGACACCACTTGATGCTGCTACAACTTTCAATCCCGATTCGCCTCAATACAATGACACTTTATGGATACCGGGAAACTCGCTGGATGTGGATCTGCAAACACTGGTAAAACTAAAACAGGCCCGTAATAATGATTTTAGTGCATCGCCGGCAGTTATTTACCGCCAATTACAGAGTAATGGTCATTTGTTTTCTGTAATGGGTAATCCCAATCTTGCCGAGATAAGAGGAATTTTAATTGGTGTTGAAAATACGAATGCCATTACCGCCTGTGGCGAAATGTGGGTTAATGAATTACGCCTGTCATCTATTGATGAAAAAGGCGGCTGGGCATCACTGGGCAGAATGGACCTTAACCTGGCCGATCTGGGTACACTATCAATATCGGGTAATACACATAGCTCAGGTTTTGGTACGCTGGAGCAAAGAGTGAACGATCGCTACCGTGATGATTTTTACCAGTTTGATGTAACAGCTAATCTTGAACTGGGTAAATTATTACCAGCTAAGGCAGCATTGTCTATTCCAGTATTTGCCAGTTACCAGCAGTCGGTAAGTACACCCGAGTACGATCCATTTGATATGGATATCAAATTAAAAGATAAATTAAAAGATGCAACTTCGGCTGAAGCCAAAGACTCTATTAAAAATAATGCCATAGATTTCTCATCAACCACTACGGTAAACTTTACCAATGTGCGTAAAAACAGAACCAGTACAAAGGCACCTAAGATTTATGATATCTCCAATTTCGATATCAGTTATTCGTACCTCAAAATTAAAAACCATACACCTTTAATTGAGAGCAACGAAATTACCAGGCACCGGTATGGACTGGGGTATAATTTTTCGCCGCAACCAAAATATATTGAGCCATTCAAAAAAATAAAGTTTCTTAAAAAAACCAAAACACATTGGTTCGACCTGATAAAAGATTTCAACTTTAACCTGATACCATCGCAGCTTTCGTTCAGGGCCGATGTTAACCGGCAGTTTGGCGCTATCAGGCCACGCAGTATTGGTACATCAAAATATTCGATACCTGAAACCTATGATAAGTATTATACGTTTCAAAGAAATTATATTCTTCGCTGGAACTTTACCCGAAGTCTGAACTTTGATTTTACAGCAGTTAACAATTCAAGAATTGATGAACCCGAAGGACGTTTGGATTCAAAAGATAAGAGAGATACAGTTTGGAGAAACCTGACAAAGGGCGGCAGAAATACAACATATAACCATATAGCAAACTTTACATACACTTTGCCTACGGCTAAGTTTCCGCTGCTTGACTGGACAACCATCAACCTGCGTTACCAGGCTTCGTATAACTGGATCGGCGCTTCAAGGCTGGCGGTTGAACTGGGCAATATCATCGAAAACGGCCAACAGTCCGAAGCTACAGCGCAGTTTGATTTCACCAGGCTTTATCAAAAATCAAAATGGATTAAACAACTGGAAGCGCCAAGTAATATAGAAGACCGTGAAAAATGGAGGGCCAGAATTACAAAGTATAAAGACACTATTATAAAAAAGAGCGGAAGAAAAGTGGTTAAAAACCGTAGAAAAATTGACCAGACAGCCGTACCCTACGTAAGCAAAGGACAAAAGGTTATTGGTAATTTACTTACCAGCCTGAAACAGGCCAATTTTTCCATATCGGAAAATGCACATACCCGTTTGCCAGGTTATACCGACAGTACAAAAATTATTGGCCAAAACTGGAAGAGCATGGCGCCGGGAATTGATTTCGTCCTTGGGCGGCAACCTGATACCAGTTGGATGAATGCGGCAGCCCGAAAAGGTTTGATAACGAAGGATACTACTTTCAATAGTATATTCATGCAGAGTTTCGATCAGCGGATTACTTTTTCAGCTCAGTTGGAACCCATCAGGGATTTGAACATAACGCTTAACCTGAGCAAAACATTTAATAAAAATTATACTGAAACATTCAGGTATATTGATACCAGCGGTGGAACCAATCATGATTTCATTCACCTGAATCCTTATGCCGGTGGTGGTTTTGATGTGTCTTATGTGGCATTTAAAACCCTGTTCGGAAAGTTTGATCCAAACCGTGTTTCGGCTACGTTTAAAAAGTTTCAGGATTACAGGCTGATTTTATCTGAACGCCTGGGTAAGGCCAACCGCTATAACATTGTTAATGGCCAAACCACACCCGATGCCGAAGGTTATTATTACGGCTATGGCAAATACGCAGTTGATGTTTTAATACCTGCATTTATTGCTGCTTATACCGGCGAAGATCCAAATAAGGTTTCATTGATAAATCAGAATAACCCCAATATCAAATCAAATCCGTTCAGGGGTATTAAACCTAAGCTGAACTGGAAATTAGATTACAATGGGTTAAGCCGTGTTAAAGGACTCGACAAGATATTTACCAACTTTAATATATCGCATGGGTATACCGGTAGCTTAAGCATGAACGGGTTTACATCGGCATTGCTTTACGAGGATGTTTCAAGGTTTGGCTATCCTTCGTTTTACGATACCCTCTCTAAAAATTATATACCATACTTCCTGTTACCTAATATCAGTATTGGCGAGCAGTTTTCGCCTTTGATTGGTGTAGACCTGATGTTTACCAATCAGCTGCAGGCCAAGTTTGAATATTCAAAAACAAGGCAACTTAGCCTTAGCCTGATTGATTACCAGTTGAGCGAAGTACGCAGTACCGAATTTTCTATAGGTGCCGGCTATCGTAAGCGTGGACTTAAATTACTGGCTGGTTTAAAACTGCCTAAATTTTTAAGTAAGGATGGAGGCACAAAACTTGATAATGAAATTAATTTCCGCCTCGATTTCAGGATAAGAGATAATGTAACGGCCAACAGTCGCCTTGACCAGGATAATAATTTTGCAACAGGTGGCAGCAGGGATATTACCATTTCGCCTTCAATAGATTATTTCCTGAATAACCGTATCAATATCAAATTATATTTCGATCAACGCAGGGTTAACCCTTATATCTCATCAAGCGCACCTATTGTAAATACAAGGGCTGGCGTACAGGTAAGAATATCATTAACACAATAATACATTCTGCCGGCAATGCCTTGCCGGCAGAATGTTATCTAAGCATTGTAATTTTCATGGTTATGGAAATACAGAATTATGTCATGCGATTTCTGAACAGGAGTTGATGCTAGGGTTTTTATCTTTGCAATATATTTCTTTACTAAGATGAAAAAAGAGAATTCAGAAAAAACAGGCAGCAATCTTCCTCTGGGAGAAACTTACTGGAACAACCGTTATGATGCACAGCAAACAGGCTGGGACCTTGGAGTAGTATCGCCTCCCATTAAAACATATATTGACCAACTTACAAATAAAGAGTTACGCATTTTAATACCCGGCTGCGGTAATACTTACGAGGCTGAGTATTTATTACAAAATGGATTTGCAAATATTACTGTAATTGATATTGCGCCAACATTAGTTGCTCAGTTAAAAGAAAAATTTGCCGGTAATCAAAATATCAAAATCATCTCCGGAGATTTTTTTAAACATAAAGGAGAATACGATTTAATTATAGAGCAAACATTTTTCTGTGCCTTAAATCCCCTGGTGCGTAAAAATTATGTAGCCAAAATGAGAGAACTGCTTGTGCCGGGTGGTAAACTGATTGGTGTTTTATT
>JBATAS010000203.1:0-6880 GCA_049661965.1 Ferruginibacter sp.
GCGTACTATTAATGGTATTAAGCGATAATCCCGCTTTAATGCCATTGGCATCGGCCTCATTGGTAGTCCAGTAATCAATAAATATCATTTCGCCGCTTTTTTTAGGCCGCAGCATCAGATAATTTAATTCGGGTTTTTTATCGGCAGCTGTATGCATAGAATCCTCAAGCCCGGTAAGTATTTTTCCTATCTCTCTTAAACGGCTAAGAATAACTTCATTGCTTATCTGTCCGAAATATGCACTCTGCCCCCTGATGGTTTCTGTTATGGTGCTTATCATTTCTCTCACATCTTGCGAACTGGTTTTACCAACACCACTTGTTCTTACAATAACTTCGCCGGCCGAGAGATCATTTGTGCCTGCAACAGGGCGTATCTTATAGTTTTCGCCTTTTTCAGTTTTTACCGATTCCAGGTCAAAGAAAGTGCCTTTACCAGGTACAGGAACTATGTTAAGCCATTCATCCGTCTTATAACTGAAACTATTCAGTTTTTTGTTTACCGCCGGAAAAGCATTGATACTGCAGGATATGGCATCAAAAACTTCCTGCGGAAAATTCTGTGTAAGCTCAAGTTTTAAATAGATGAGTTTCTCTGCTTCTGTTTTCTTAATTATTTCAGCAGGGAATTTTTGATGCCAGGAGGTGGGTGTTCCGCTTTGGGAAATTTTTTCGCTGTCTGTTATCTGCAGAAAATGATGTTTATAGATATGTTCAGTTTTCCTGTTTAATTTATTTGTTCTGCCATCACCTGATAACAGCATTTCTTTTTGATTGATCCCGGCTTCATCTTTTCGGCCAGCACCTCCCGATAGTTGGGCAGGCTTATCATTGATAAAACATTTGGCAAATGACAGGGCATTGTAAAAACCGGTAGCACCCGAATGGCTGCGCAGATCAAAGTAAACATTTAACCCATTCAGGTTTTCAGGCAATCTTTCGGCGCTGATGGCCAGCCAGACTTCATTGGTATTCCCCGCTTTATCAGGTGCATACAACAATTCCCTGCCTTTGTTTTCCTTAATGCTGTATAGTTTGTTGCCAGCTATAAGGTAAGCCAGGTCTGCTTTAAACAGTTTGTAGTTACCAATGGGTGACAAATGAATGTCGATGGCTTCGTTAGTATTGGTTGCAGGCCTGTAAATTTTTTGGGTAAGGGTGAATGCAGTTTGCGGGCCAATAACCGTTGTTTCATCAACAGGCATTGCCTGTAAAATACCCGATGCAGGTACAGCGCCAAAAAGTGTTTCAGGCAGTATTATCCCTGCCAGGTTATCCATAAGCCGGGTATGCGACTCCGAAATATTATTGCCTATTTTTTCCAGTTCGGCAGCACAGGCTTCAATTAAAAGCAGGGCCAACGGATCGGCATTCTGTTCAATCTCACTTTCATCAATACCCCATACCCTGGCTGCTGTATTTACCATCTGGTCTTTTATCCTTTCTTTTTTTACGGCAGCCATAATAATTTTTTTCTCTGCTTAAATAATTTATAAGTGATTAATCAAATAACATTGGACCAATAAAAAAACTGGTTTGAAAACGAAAGGGTTCATTACTTCGCAAAAGCAAACCTTTTACAACTATTTCAATCCTTCTTCTCAGTTGCAGATTTTTGGCCAGCCTGTATTCTTTTTGAATCACGTTTACTTCCACAACCGGTTTTGATAATCGCTTTTCGTATTTAAGCAATTGTGTTTTTAATGAATTCATTACCATTTCACGCCGCATGGCATTGGTCATGTGTATATCATAATCATGATCCCAGAACTGTGAACCGTAGTTATAGTCCTGGTTATTTTCTTCCAGCTGCGTTGTTATCAGTAAATGTATATTCCTTGCAATAGAATCTTTAAGCGTACACCTGTCCATTTTCTTCTTTTGAAAGAACTGATCAAATTTTAAAGGCAGCTTTAGGTACTCAGACATGCAAATGATTTAATTTATCTGGAAACTTTTTTATAACCTGTACGGTTAGCCAAGAAAACGACGCCTTGGCTTGGTTTGAGTTTCGGCTTGCTGTACAGATTCTTCTTTAACAAAAATGCCGCTTTCCCTGCGCTTGCCAATAAACTCAAGTTTGCTGAGTGTATCAAACAAGCGTGCCGTAACTTTTACAAACTGTACAATTTTTTGAATGTTCTTATTAATATCATTCTGATCAAACCCTGTGTTGGCAAGGCTGCTGAGCATGGTTTCCAGTTCTCCCTGTTTCAGTTCACACCATTCGCTCATATAATTCATCAATTCTTCCTTACCCGATCCGGTACGCATATCAATACTGTTTTTCATTACCCTTGCCATTGTTGATATAACTTCAAACATGGCGGCCGGTGCACTATAAACCATATTCCAGCGCATATTGGTAATAGCCTGGCCCAGGTAAAGCATTACCCGGTCGCATAAAAACATCACCAGTTCCGAAATTTCGTTTTGCTGGTTTTTCTTAAATATCTTTTGTACTATTTCCGAGCAGTTTGATTCTACATTGGCCAGGTATTTATCCAGTTCGCCATGCAACGATAAAAGATCGGGGTGTGCGTTAACGGAAAAACAGGCTGGTATATATTCGTCATCTATACGTACATCATTACTTACAATGGATACTTTGCCAACAGCTATTCCGTAAGGATGATGAGCATGTTGTTTATAATTGCTTTCACTGATCAGTTGCAGAGTATAGGTTGGTAAAACATTAGGAAAGCGGGGAGGGTTTTCGGCCAGATCAGGGCTGCCGGCAGCCTGCTTTTCAAAAGGATGAGCAAAAAGAAACAGCCACCAGTTTGATTCACTGTTTGAGGCCGTAAACGGAAACGAACTGGTTAATATATTACCCGATTCAGTTTGTCCAACTGTTGAAAAAGCCGGTAACGAAATATGTACGCCGCCTGATGTAACAGCCTGGCATGCCAACACGGAAACCCGCAGTGAATTTTGATTGTCGTACGATATCTTAACATTGAAAGTTTCTTCACCTGCTGCCGACGCTGGTAATACGCCAAACCTCAGTGGCGAAAGCCCCAGCGAAACCATGCCCTGTAAAGCATCTGTCCAGGCATTATCCTGTTCAATAAAATGATTCTTATTGATCTTCATGCCATCTATCCAGTTAACCGGAAAATGTTTTTGTTTATCTCTCATGTTAATTTTCTTGATCTTGAATAATAATCCGTTCGCAAATGATAGTACTGTTTTCTTTAACCTGGTTTTCCTTTATAGACAGTGCCGGGTCTAGTATCCGTTGTTTTTGATACCATTTCGCTTTTATTCTGAACCACCATTCATACGGGAAGTTTTCTTTATCGGTGTATTCAATAGGTGTTTCGCTCTGCACATCGTTATAATCATTTAAAAAGTGATAGTATAAATCACCCAATACCATTGCTTCGGGGCCCTTTGCCCTGAAATTGGTTTTACCGGCATCATTTGCATTCTTAGTTATTTCAAAAGCGATCACCAGAATTTTTTCATTCAGTTTTTCATCAGGCAGTTCAATGGGATTATCGACAGGGTAGTACCAGGTGGCAAATTCGGGCAGCGGTATTTTGTAAGCTGCTTCAAATGTGTATAACAGTACAACAGGAACAAAGAACCAAAGTGTACTGATGAGCATAGGAAAAAACATAAAGTCTTTGTCTCTCAAAAAATATTGCAGCGAAGAAAAAACCACTATCGTAAACAGGATAAGCGAAAAAGCAAATAATATTTCGCCAATGATAACCCTGTTGCGGTTGTTTTTGTTAGAAGAAAAATATCTTTTGTGAAAAAAGACAACATGTATAACACCAAAGAACAAATAAATAAAAGCCAACACCCAAAAGATTGTAAACAGGTGATCGGTGATAAAAGTAGCCAGGTAAGCCCCACCCGAAACGCCTGCCGATGAAAGGCCGCCCCATAAGATTGGCCTTTTTGATTTTGACGCAAAACTGTCGGCGTAATTTTTAACCATAAAAATCAACGCAACAGAGCAAGCAAAAAAACTGCCTATATATATCCAGAAAAATTTTAAGAGCATATTTTTTAGCTTTACTTATGTTTCTTTAAATGGCAAGGCTGAAACCAAGAATATCTTCTGTTTCAATATCATCGGCTGTAAGAACGCCTAAATCAAATATAATATCAATTTGTAAAGGAATAAATATTTCCTCAAATTGTTTTAATAATTTACCATAAGCTCCAATTGGTCTGTATGCTTCAACCTCTTTCCTGGTAATACTTTCTATGTTAAACACCCAGCAAAGCGACGGTTCGTAAAAGCGGTTGCCTAAAACGGTGTCAATACCCAGTTCAAATAAACCGGAACCTGATTCATTGTGGGCCACCTGCTGCAGGCTGTTTTCCTTTACCGTTAGTACAACAGGTTTTTCCAGTATAAATTCCAGAGCTTTGGCTGTTTGTCCGGCATTTCCTTTTATCATTTTAGCCCAGGGCATTAGCTGAACAAGCCGTTTAACAGGTTCTTCGGGCAATCCTTTCGGGATACCCCAAAAACCAGAAAGCTCACTTTTAAGATCACCATTGAGAATACCGAAAGAGAGGTTTACTTCTTCCTGCTCTACAAAAGCAGCGTACCGGAAGAGTTCCTGTTCCAGCGGCTGGAAAAATTTCCTGGCCATTCTTTCTTCATCTTTAAAACGGCGGTGTTCTTCCGTCATTTGAGCTGTAGAAGATGTTTTGCTATTGCCCTTTGATTGATGAAAAAGTCCCTCAGGCAATCTGTCGTAAATACCATCTTTATTAATAGTGAGCTGCAGTTCTTCCCTGTTGGTTTCGTCATTAAAATCAAACTTCACTTCATCAATTTCATTTCTAAAGCTTTTACGAAAATTACTGTTGCAAAAAAGCCGTATATCATCAAATGCAAAACCATTTGCCATCAGCTCTGCACAAAATACTTCTGCCTTCAGAAAGTTATGAGCAGTAGAATGATATTCTTTATTCTGATGCATGATGCTTTTAATTTGGCTGTATACCGGAGGGCTTTTTATGGATTGTTGGCATTAGTTATTGTGGTCAGTTGTCGAAATTAATTATAAATAACTTAAAAATGAAATTATGCCAAAGATTGATGTACCGTTTTTACAGCGGTTTTCCATGAAATAAAAAATATCTTATACCACAAACCGGGAACTTTAAACCTGATATTCGTAGTAATAAGCTTAATACCAATAAAAATATTTGAATCTAACTTTTTTTGTTGTAAAATTGTCATAGGATTTGATTGCCTGCTTTTCCTGAATACCAGATACAATATCCCCTAAAAAAATGCCCGGTCAATCAAGAATGTTCTAAACCTTTAATCAGCAAAAAAGAGAGGAACAGGTGACTATTCATTTTATTTTTTCAACATTTATATAAACTTCAAAATTTAATGTTATGAGTTTCAAAGCTAAATTTAAAGCCGGCGGAATTGAATTGAACGTATTAAGTGTCAAATATTCCTTGTCGCAGGATATTGATGCTACTGGCCGTCCTTCATCAATTACCCGTGGAGGTACTATTTCACTTACGGTTGAAGGAAATAACGGAACTGAGTTATTTGAGTGGATGTGTAACAGTTTTGAGCGTAAGGATGGAAGTGTCATTTTTATAAAACGTGACTCTGATGCCACACTTAAAGAACTGAAATTTAAAGAAGGTTATCTGGTTGCTTTTTCTGAAAGTTTTAATTCTGAAGGAAAAGAGCCGTTAGCTGTTTCTTTCACTATTTCTGCCAAAGAAATTACAATGGGTAGTGGTACGCTTGTTAATGAGTGGGTATAATATCAGCCACCGGCAGATCTATTTAATACATTGAGCCAGGTATTTTTATCGGCTGATGAACAGTGCCTGTTATTTTAAAATCAATAATTCAGATTATGGCCTTTCAGCTAACGCATACTAAAATCCGGGTTGAAGGGAATGATGAAGATATCATTTTCGCTAACCTCTCTGTAAACCAGCAGCTGGCCGATGTGAATACTTTTCATTTTACCTGGCGGCAGCCCGAGGGAGAGGCAAATTTATCTTCGCATGTTTCTTTTTATAATGATAATCTTTCTAAAGAAGTAACCATTACCATTGCTGATGATTTTACTTTTAAAGGGATCATCTATGCCATATCCTGCAATAATCAGGATAGCCTTGGTGTGTCATACGAGGTCAGCGGTAAGGGGATGTTTGAAAAACTTAACCAAATGCCCGAGTGCAGGTCTTTTTACAAAAAAAGTATCACCGATATTTTTAATGCTGTCAATAATACATCAGGTACTACTTTAAATCTTTCGCCTTCAAACAATAAATCGCTTTTTTATACAGTACAGTATAACCAAACCGCTTTATCTTTTTTAAGAAACCTGGCTGCCCGTAATGGTGAGTGGATGTATTATACCGGAACTGAAATGGTTCTGGGTGCTCCATCAGGCGATCCGGTTACTTTAAATCCCGGCGAAGATGTGAATGATGTTGATATTTCGGCCAAAATGGTAATAGCCCCGGTTAATAATTCTTCCTTTAACCGCCATAGTGGCGAAGAGTTATCGCATGAGCCGCAAACTAATAATGCAGGAGGATTTATTGGTGCTGCCCAGCAGGCAGGCGCAGCGGCTTATGGAGGCAATCAGTCCCGTACACATATGTCGGCTGCCGTTACACAGGACCTGCTGACAGATATGAGTACATTAAGCCAGAAAGCGGCTGCAGCAAATGCAGTGGTGGTGAGAGGCCGTAGTAATAACAATGCTTTAAAGCTGGCAGGCAAAATAAAACTGATGGATGAAGCAGGTAACAGTGCAGGTGAATATATTATTACTGAGCTACATCATTCATGCACGGCAGACAGCAATTATCAAAATCAGTTTGTAGCTGTACCCGCTGAAGTGGAAGTACCTCCTTATACC
>JBATAS010000204.1:0-1643 GCA_049661965.1 Ferruginibacter sp.
AGGCAGGTACTGAAATAACTTCTAATGCTGCCGTAATTGGCGGAGCTACTACAGATGTAGCTTTCCGAGCCGGAGAAAGCCTAACGCTTTATGAAGGGTTTATTGTGAACCCGGGCGGCACTTTCAGAGCTTATATCGGTAACTGTAACAGCGGAACCGCATTAACCAGAACAGCAAACGGCGATAGTGTTATAAATTTTACGAAAAATATAAAAGCGGCAAGGGAATACGGATTTATTCAATACGCACTGCGTAGTGGCCTTAACACAGAGGTTACCTTCAATATTTTTAATGCAGATAGCTATATCGTTCGGCTTTTTGATATCAACGCAGGGGTTTATGTTTCAGAATTGAAATCAGATCTTCTAAAAGGAATAAATAAGATGGCTATACCGCTAAAAGACGAGTGGAGTAAATATCTCAGAATAGATTTATTTAAAGAAGATATGTTGGTGCATTATCAAGACTTTGAAAAAAAGTAATACTAATTGGAGTTAACAGAAAAGAGGTTAGATATTGAAGATGATTAATCAAAATATTTTAAACCCATAAAATGGATTTATGAAACAGATTTTATTTTTTTTCGCACTGATAACAACCCTGCAGATTGCAGCTCAAAATACTTTTTACATTGGCCCAGGTGCAACAGTTACAACAACCGGAGGTGCTACTATTACTTTGCGGGATATGAATCTGGAAAACAATGGTACCATCAACCAGCAACCGGGCGACGGAATGTTTTATTTTTCCGGTACAACCGATAATACAATCTCCGGCAACAATGCACCGCTGTTCGATATTTTTCGGATTGCAAAAGCAGGTACGGCAAAGGTTTTACTACAACGCAGTATTAATGTAGGTTCAAGTGTTGTATTTACTGCAGGGCTGATTGACCTGAACAATAATAATATTTTTTTATCGCCAGCCGCATTGCTTACAGGCGAAGATGAAACAAGCCGGATCACAGGTACTATCGGTGGGTTTGTGGAGATAACCAGTAACCTGAATAATCCTTCCTTCGCAAACCCGGGTAATCTTGGAGCAAGTATCACTTCAACTGCTAACCTGGGTGGTACCATCATCCGCCGCGGCCACAAATCGCAAACAAACGGATTTGGAGGTGGCAACAGCGTGTTCAGATATTACGATATAATTCCTTCAAACAACACAGTACTAAATGCAACACTGAATTTTAGATATTTTGATGCCGAGTTGAATGGGTTGACTGAAAATATACTTACACTCTGGAAGAGTTCGAATAATACCCTTTGGGTTGATCAGGGTTTTTCACGTAGAAGTGCTGTTGCAAATTATGTAGAGCGAAATGCTATTGCAGATTTTTCAAGATGGACATTATCAACACCGGGTAATCCATTGCCTGTTTTGTTTACGCAGTTTAATGTAAAGTGTAATAATACAACTGTTGACATAAAATGGAAAACAGCACAGGAGTTAAACAGCAGCCACTTTAACGTATTGCGCAGTACAGATGGTTCAAACTGGACGATCATCGGAACGGTACCTGCTGCCGGTAACAGCAGCACAGAAAAGTCTTATTCATTTGTTGATTTGAATCCTGCCACTGGTATCATTTTTTACAGAATAGCCGAGGTTGACCTGGACCTCAGTGAACATTACACAAG
>JBATAS010000205.1:0-1631 GCA_049661965.1 Ferruginibacter sp.
CGGCAGTTGTAAAAAATTATAAAAAATCAGGAATCAGGGAATGGATTGATGCTGCAGCCTTTGCCATTGTAGCTGCAACCCTCATACGTACTTTTGTTTTTGAAGCTTATACCATTCCAACACCATCCGAAGAAAAGACATTGCTGGTAAATGATTTTTTATTTGTGAGTAAAACGGCTAATGGCCCCAGGATTCCTAATACACCTATTGCCATGCCTTTTATGCACCATACCATACCCGGCTTAAATGTAAAGTCGTATGTGGAGTGGATAAAGATTCCTTATACCCGTTGGTTTGCCAGCCCGGTTGTAAGAAACGATGCTGTGGTTTTTAATTTTCCGGTGAATGATACATTGATAAATGATGAAGCAAATTTTGGCAGCAAGATTACTTATTATGATGCAGTAAGGCAACTTGGCCGTGACAGGGTTTGGCAGGATTATGGAGACCTGATTATTACCAGGCCGGTGGATAAACGTGAAAACTTTATTAAGCGCTGTGTTGGTATTGCAGGCGATACTATCCAGATTATAAACGGAAAACTGAATATTAATGGTAAGCATGAAGATTTTTTTCCGCATGCCGAGCGTTATTATTTGTTGCAGATACCTGATGGTGTTTATCTTGATGAAGATAAATTAAAAGGAATGGGTATTAATATCAGGCAGTCGCAGGGCGATTTACAGCAGCTTAAGAATAATCTCTTTCAGGTAAATATTACTAATGAAGAACGGGCTAATCTTAAATTGCCAGCCGGATATATTCTTACAGATTTTGTTGCTGATATAAATAATCCTAACTATCCCTACAAACAGCTTTTTCCATATTATAACGATAATAAAGACTGGACCGTTGATAATTTCGGGCCATTGTGGGTGCCAAAGAAAAATGCTACTATTCATTTAACGCCTGATAATATTATCCGTTACCAACGTTGTATTGAAGTGTATGAAAACAATAAGTTTGAAAATAAAGCCGGTAAAATATTCATTAACGGAAAAGAGACAGATACCTACACTTTTAAAATGGATTATTTTTGGTTGATGGGAGATAACAGGCATAACTCGCTTGACAGCCGTTATTGGGGTTTTGTACCCGAAGACCATGTGGTAGGTAAAGCTTCTCTTATCTGGTTCAGTTACGAAAATGGTCCACGCTGGAAAAGAATGTTTCGCTGGATAAAATAATAAGCCTTACTTAATTTATAATATGGTTGTACTGTATATATAAAAAGATCCTCTTTGCAATACTGCAAAGAGGATTTTAGTATCAATTAATAATTGTAATTTAAATGTATGAATAAAGAGAAATACCAATTCAGTTATGATGTTTACAACTCGGCAGCTGATTTAAGTGAGGCCGATGCAGAACTTGTAAAGGAAGCAAGAGAGATCACCACATCTGCATATGCCCCATATTCTAAATTTAATGTAGGAGCTGTGGCCAGACTGGTTAACGGTGAACTGATTGCCGGCACCAACCAGGAAAATGCATCTTACCCGGTAGGTATTTGTGCCGAAAGGGTTTTATTATCTTCAGCAGCTACATTACATCCCAATATAGCTATTGATACCATTGCCATCAGTTACGATAATACCAAAGGGAAAAGTGATCATCCCATTTCTCCCTGT
>JBATAS010000206.1:0-11957 GCA_049661965.1 Ferruginibacter sp.
GGATTAGACCCTACAGTTGTTTTCATGGTATTACTAAAATCAATTGTAATGGATGGTACAGCATTAGTTAAGCTTGCCTGTGCCCAGGCACCATTAGCCGCAATAATAAAGCAAAATAAAAAGTAAACTTTTTTCATAGTTCTAATTTAATAACATGTTTAATTAAAAACCCACAAGGTTATATTAACCTTAAGGTTTTAGTTTTTTTAAGTTGTTTTTTGTGGTTTTACCCGAGGTTAATTCGGGCTGGGGGTTTTAGACAGGATACCTGCAAGATACTTTATTTTTAAAATCTGCTGCCATCTGTTTGTAAAATAAATATTAAGCTTTATCCACAAACGGCAAAAGCCCCGCTGAGCGGGGCTTTTGTACCTGTATAAAAAATCTTACTGTTTAATAAACGAAATGGTTTTGGCCGGGCTTCCGCTGATATTTGCCCGCAGGTAATACGTACCCGCCGCCAGCCTGATCACCTGCACCGGAATACTGTTGTAACCAGCTGCCAACTGTACAGTTTGTGTATGCAGTAATTGGCCACGGGTATTGGTCATAGCCAGTTGTATGGCTTGCGGTTTATCGCTGGTAATGTTCAGGTTTAACCAGCTTCCGGTTACCGGGTTTGGCGCTATGGCCAGTATTTCAAAACCTTTTACCGGGCTAAGCAGGGCTACGGTGCTGCTGTAACCAAACTTACCATCTACATCAATGGTTTTAATGCGGTAATAATTAACGCCGGGTTTTGGTTTGGTTTCGGTATAACTGAAGGGTTCCTGGCAACGTAAGGCATCGGCAGTAATGGAATATATACTGCTGAAATTTGTGCCATCCATGCTGCGTTCCAGTACCATAGTGGCCCTTGGCGTAGCGGTACAGTTTACCTTCCAGTTAAGCAGGTGCGATGTGGCCTGTTTTACACCGTTGAAATAAACAATATTAACAGGTAACGGCGAACCGGTTACACCTACACCAAATCCCGAGAAGCCGGTGCCGCTGTAATTGCCGGCAATGGTATAGTTACTGCCAAAGCTGCCATTAATACCGTTGATTACTATAATATCGCCTGCATGCGGCGATGCCGGTGATACCTGCGGAATGTAAAACCCGTTAGATATTTTGGCTACCTGTGCATTGGCCCAGGTTTGCCCGGTAGCAGTTTGCCAGTTGTTTACTTCGGTGGCCGTATAATACATGGTTATACGGTAGTCGCCGGTGGCTGTATTATTGGTTGGTATTACCCTGAAACTTTTTGACAGGAAATAATTGCTGGTATTGTTGTTCCAGAAAGCCACGGTGCTGCTGCCTGCCCGGTCAATAATTACCTGTGTACAGCCATAGTCGTGGGCGCCCAGGTTTTGTATACGGGCTAAAATATTACCCGTTCCATCGTAAAAATAAACATCATCAAAAGGCCCCAGGTAGGCAGTTTTTGAACTGTTTAAGGCAGTTGAAACCGGGGTACCCGGAACAGAATAACCGAAAGTGAGGTTAGGCCGCAGAGCACTGATATATGCTGCAGGTAAACTGCAACCGGCCGTACCGCCTGTTGTATAATTGGAATACACCGAGTAATTGGCCGTCAGCGGAGGAACATCCGCTTCCATAATATCATCGCCTGCATCGGCTGTTGCATTTTGAAAGCAAAGGTTTATCACCACATTGCTGGTACCATCCCAGGCAAAGTTTGAACTGAAATTAATGGTATTGTTACCCGCCGTAGTGGTATAGTTGCCGCTGTACACCTGTGTAAAGCCGGCAGTACTTACAAAATTACTGAACGATGTGGTTGCACTGTTACCCATGGAAACCGTAAAGCCGGTATATGCCTTGGTACTGTTTTTTGTATATACCCTGAAGGTAAGACTGGTAAGATCGCCAGCCGCCGTAATACCTGCCGCATTTAACTCGGCCTGCGTTACCAGGTATTGAATTTTATGTTTGGTATTAGAACTGTAAAAGCAGGACTGGCCGGCCGTAGTGATATAATTTAAACTGCCAATGCTGCTGCTGGTACCCGTTGAAATGGCAATGGGCGCCACATCATTATCGGCAATGGTAAATGTATAAGTTTGATTGGAAATACCCGGCTGTGCATTGGATGCACCCGAAATGGTATAATCCAAAGTAAAGCTTTCGCTGCTTTCAATGGCTGCATCATCATATACCCGTACGGTAAAAGGTTGTGGTGTGGTTAAGCCGGTGCCAAAACTAAGCTGCATACTGGGGGATGCAAAATTACCATTGGTGGTAACATCATAGTCAACCCCCTGCCTGGCTGTACCGCCTGCCACAACATTTAAAGTAACGGTAGCATTACCTGTTGGTGCATTTAATATCAGCATATTGCTGCTGTAATCGGTATAACCACGGCAGTCGCCGGTAAGGTTTGTTGCTTCTGTTGCATTACCCACCGGGCTTTGAAACTGAACATCGGGTGTAACTACGCTGGGTATAACAGCCGTCCACAGGCCGCGGCCAAAAGAAGAAGCGGCAATGGTTTTATCGCTGCTGCGGTATTTTAACATGGTAGCCCTGGCCGTAGGAAAAGTAGTGCTGGGCGACCAACTGGTACTGCCACCGTTGATGAGGTCGGTTTCCCAAACGCCGGTTTCGGTAGCAATGATCATTTTTGTATTATCATCAGGATGATACATGGCCCAGTACACAGGTATATCGGGCAGATCGCCGTCAATATTGGTCCAGCTGGTACCGCCGTTTGAGCTTACCCATATATTATTGGTTCCGTAATTTGAGTAACTGGCAACCAGGTATTGGTCGCTGCTGCCGGTATTGATACAGTTCATGTACTGTGATCCGGTTGGCATAGAGCCGCCGGTAATATCAACACCCGTAGGGCTTGCGCCATCAGCACCATCAACCCGTATAATTTTACCGCCCGATGCCATACCAAAATAAACCCGGTTGGCTGTAAAAGGCGATACATGAACAGCGCCTACCTGCTGACCGCCAAATGCGGCAAGCGGAACAGTGGTATAGGTAAATCCGCTTTGCGGGTTTTCCCAACGCAAATAATTTCCTCCGGTATAACAGGCATATACCCTGTTGCCTGCATCATCATAATCAAAAGGATTGATAAACTGGCCGTTATTATTGCTGGGACCAAAAGACCAGCTTGCACCGGTATTGGTACTGCGCCGGTAATTAGAATATACATAAGAGCCTATCTGGTATTGCCCCTGGTTTTGGTCAATGGCTACATAAGCGCCATCGCCGCCAAAAACCTCAATACTGCCACTGAGGCCTGCATTATTAAACTGGTGTGTACCGTTATCCTGGGCACCAGTTAAAAAATGGTTGGTGGTAGATGGGTGAATATCCACCGAATAAAACTGCTTAAGCCGCAGGCCCACATTGCGGTCACGTATGGTAGTACCGCCATTAGCCGAGTAAAAAATACCGCCATCGCAGCCAAATAATAATTTGTTGCCGCCATCGTACCAAATACTGGAATGCTGGTCGGCATGTACATATTGGCCGCCGGTACCTACCCAATCCGATATCCGGGTCCAGGTGGTTCCGCCATTGGTTGTTTTTGCATTATCAATACCACCAATAATACATTGGTTGGCATCGGCCGGGTTAATGGCTACGGTTAAATTATACCAGCCCTGCCCGTTGGCAAAAGGCCCGCCGCTTGCTGTAGCTGGCGGTGTGCCGGTTGTTGTGGCCCAGGTAGCGCCTCCATTAGTTGATTTATAAACATTGGTAACCTGGTAAGCTGCGGTACTTGGAATACAATATAAAGTGTTGCCGCTAACGCCAATCTCGGCCCGGTTGGTTCCGGTTGGGAAACCACTGGTGGGGCTTGTCCAGGTGCCGGCTGCTACGGTAAGCGGAATATCGGTAAAACGGTAATCAAGTGTTGAAAAAATACCAAAAACCACGTGCAGCCTTCCGGCAACTGTGGTAGATGAAATTTCCATATCGCAAACCCGTGTGGAAACCCCACTGGGCGTAATCGTTGTCCAGGCTGCACCGCCGCTTGCTTTGGTACTTCTGAACAGGCCGCTGCGGGTACCTACATATATATTACCCTGGTAATCGCAAAGAATACGGGTGCAATAATAATAGCTGCTGCCGGTTGTGCTGGCAAGCTGAGCCCAGGTTACACCATGATCGATACTTTTAAAAACACCGTTACCCCGTATTGCTGCGGCTTCGCCAAAAGATTCGCCGGTACAGAGATACATGATATTTGCATCGGTAGGATCCTGTGTTATGCTGCTGATGGAAAGGTTAGCCATAAAGTCGTTAACCAGTACCCAGGTTGCAGGCGAAGCTGTAATATTTGTTGTTTTCCATAATCCGCCGCCACGTCCGCCAACCCATACAGTATTACCTGTTGCATCGGCATTATCAACCCAAATAGCATCAATACGGCCCGATGTAACGCCGCTGTTGGCACGGGTATTACCATTGGATGGGCCAAGAGCATCTGAATTAGAGCCTCTTTCCAGCCAGGTAACAGCCGATATAAGATTAGATGAATTACGCAATTGCTCTTTTAACTGCTCGGTAGCCGTAATGGCCTGCCACATCCTGTCGCTGGGTATTTCGCCGGTGGCGGGATCGTGGGTACGTAATCTTTGAAACTCGGCTGCAGCCGCAGGCTCATCATATTCATCATTTTCGCCGTATTCGTTTTCTGTTTTAAGATTACAGGCCGATAACTGCACCAAGGCAGCAAGCATAATAATAAAGGCAAGGAGATAGTTTGGGTTTTTCTTCATAATACGGATTTTGCCGGTGTTGAGATACAGCAGGCGTTTTTATACAATTTTGTTTTTTCTTATAAAGCAAAGCTATTAACATTTTGTGTTAATGCCTGTCTTTATAAAATATTGTTGCAAATTATATAGAGGAATGCAGCCCTCATGTAAATATATTTAGTAACGGAATTTATGCGATTTAATTATTTAAACTGAAAATTCAATTCCATATATTTTATTTTTAAATATAAAACAAAGATGACCCCGAAGGGCCATCTTTTGTTTTACTAACTTTTGCTAAGCAGTTACGCTTTACCAAAGTAGGTTTGTGCTTGGTTTTATTACATAGTATAGTGATATTATTGTTTTACAAAACGAATCACCTTCGATTTATCTCCATCTATTAAACCGTATAAGGTATAAGTACCTGCTGACAGGCCGCTTACATTTACCGGTAAACTGCTGAAACCTGCTGTAAGCTGCAGTGCCTGCCTGTTCACTATCCTGCCCTGCATATCAAATATCGAGAGCTCCATTTTACCGGCATGTGTACTGGTAATATTGAGTTTAAAAATATTATCAACCACCGGGTTTGGTGCAATGCTGATGATCTCAAAACCTTTAACTGCATTCAGCAATATCACTACGCTGCTGTAAGATACTTTACCATCTGCATCAATCATTTTAAGCCGGTAATAGTTATAACCCGGTAAAGGACTGGCATCGGTATAATTAAATGGCTGGTCGCAACGGGCAGCATCGGCAGTAATGTTGTTAATGGCTGTATAGTTGCTGCCATTGGCGCTGCGTTCTAAGATCATGGTAGCCCTTGGCGTACTGTTACAGCTTACTTTCCAGTCCAGCAAATGGTTGCCGCCTTGTTTACGTCCGTTAAAATAATTAATGCTTATAGGCAGTGGCGAATTAGCCAGTTTGGTATGTACATAAAAACCACTGAAGCCGGTAAAGCTTACAGTAACTTCCCAAACCGTTCCATTTAAAACCACACTGGTTGGTGTAAGCAATACTTTGGCACCGGGGTAATTTCCGGGTGTTGAAGTAGGCAGACCACCGGTTGGTGAACCATGAAACTGGGTAACTTTTACATTGGCAATAAAGGGATCGGCATTACCACCCCCGGCAATAGTTGGTAACTTAGGCCAGGGCGTGTTATTGGTATTGTACAACGCAAATTCAGCATCGGTAAAGTACAGGGTAGCTGTTGCAGTAGTTGTTGGGCCACTGGTTACCGGTTCAAAATCAAAATGCCTTTGTACATATGGTTCGGCATAAAAATATTGCTGGGTTGCATCTAAAGTAACGCAAACATTTACCACGCCGCTTACCGGTGTTCCGCCGGTTGGTATCAGCCTGGCAATCTTTCCGCAGGCAGCGGTAACATAAGTTGTACCGGTAGAGCCAATCAACCTGGTCTGGCAAATAGCCGAGCTGGCAACACCTGCCAATCCACCACCCGAATTGGAAGCAAATTCATCGGCACCCATATCCGGTGCAATTAAATCACGGGTTGCTGCATCAATGTCGGTTGTAATTCCGGCTATTGGCGTACCATAGCCATCAAGCTGGCAGTTGCTGGCCGAGTCGAGGTGAAGATTGGTTGCGCTGACGAAGACAGGTATTACATTTAAGGAATTCGCTTCTGCGCCTGTAGCTGCCTGCCAGGCCGCAAGTGTACCATAATCGGTTGCTCCTATTTTACCAATACTATTGGTACCCAATGTTGCTGCTGATACATAATCATTATAATCGAGTGACGTAAACTGCCCAACACCTGTTTGTACAGCAATGCCTGCTGCACCTGTTCCAATACCTCCCAGTAAACCTAATTGATTATAAACAATATTGTTTTTAATATTAGCTGAAACATCATTATCTAATGCTATACCTATTGAATAAGAACCTGCCAGGTTAAGCACCGCACCTGTAAGATGTATACTGTTATAATAGATATCAATACCGCCCTGACCAGCACCAAAAGCATAAATACCAACGGGACAATATAAAGCACCATAAGTTGCATATGAATCACCATCGCCGGTTATTCCGTATATCATATTGTTATGAACCGAGATGTTGGCAGCTGCAAGCCCTGTACTGATACTAACTGCTTTACCTGCGTAACCTGCTGTTCCGGTATACCTGATATCATGAATATTATTATTAGCAATAACTGAATTACCAGTACCTGTGGCAAACCATATACCTCTGTCTATTTCTCCTGTAGCTGATTCAAAGTTTCCGATATCGTTACCCGAAACTGTAGCTCCATCAACACCTTGTACATAAATACCTACCAACCTTATTGCATTGGCACCACTGGTATTAAGACTGTTGTTTTGTATCAACAGGCCACTGCCATTGCCCGCTGCAACAACGGCATTTGAATACATACCAATAAAAGCTCTTTGAATACTATTGTTTTGTATCGTAATATTATTAAAATACCCGGCAGTACCAATTGCAGCTCCGTCGGATATTACCAAAGCCGAAGATGTATTTACCCCATTGATAAGAATACTGTTTTGTACTGTTACATTGGTTATCGGCGTAATACCGCCAGAACCAATTAAAAGTACAGATGGTGCTGTAACACTTGTATTGCTGATGGTTAAATCGCGGCTTGTGCTGCCATTGTTTGAACCATCAATGATTGTGTACTTATCAAGTATTGTTAACACTGCAGCATTAGCTGCATTAGCCGAAACAGCTGCTGTTACACCCGTTGCAGGCCTGATGGTTAATGTATTAACTGCACTGGAATAAGTATTTGCGTTAATGGTCATTGGTCCTGCTTCGGCATAGGTTGCATCCAGTAATTCAAAAACCACTGCACTGTTAATGCAACTGATATTATAAGCATTAATGGCTGCTGTTAATGTTGTAAAATTACCGGCTGCACCAACGGTATAAGTACCGCCAAGGCCGGGATAAAAAGAAGTTGAATCGGTATCGTTATAAATAAATTCGTCTGCAGCAGCATTAGGTAATAAGGTTGATGCCACAATTGTATATAAAGTATTGGCTGTAAAATTATATGTGCCGATTGTTACTGTTGTACTTGCCCCCGAAGCCAGGCCAAGGCCTGTAAGGTTAGCATTGGGTTGCGGTACCCCATTTACTGTCCATGCAACTGAAACCGTATTCAGTGTGTTTAATGCATAATTTTTTATAACAGCCTGTACATTCTGTAAACCGGCTGCACAAACAGCCACAAAATCTGTTACACCGGCATCGTTAAGTGGCGTAGGAACTTCATCTGCTCCTATATCAGGTGTAACTAAACGGGTATCGTTATCAAAGTCATTGGTAATGCCAACAATATTAGTACCTGCTGAATTTATCAGTGTATATGGACTAATATGCAGATTACCTGTTACTGCAGTACCTGCCGGATTAATAAATCCGGGATCAATATTCAGGCTGTTAGCATCCTGCCCGGTGGCAGTTTGCCAGGCAGCCAATGTTGGTACAAGAAAGCCATTAAAAACACCTACATTACCATCTACGCCATCGGCAATTAAATCATTATAATTACTGGTAAGGCCAGTGGGATTAGGTACAGTACCCCCTACCCATATAGCTATATTGGCAATACCTCCCGAAGCATTACTCCGGGCATTATAAAAAACATTATTGCGGTAATTACGGGTATTGTTTACAACCGCACTTACAAAAGCAATGGTATTTGCTACAGAAGCTACACCTGTACCTCCTATATAAACACTGTTATAATAAAAATTATTTGTTCCTGCTGTTTCATAAATTCCGTAAATAGAGAAACCCGAAGTAATTGAAGTACCGTCTGATCTAAGACCTAATCTTATCATATTATTCCTGTACGTTGCGTTACCTGAAGGAATATAAATACCCCATATCTGAGATGTTGTATTAGTAGATGTAACGGAAAGAGAATGGATAAAATTACGCTCTACAATATTAGCCACGGCAGCAAAACCACAATACATCGCATAAATTGAATTGTTAGCAGTTCCGGCATTATTATCCAGGCTGTGAATAGTATTTTGAGAAATTGTGTTGATACCTGTACTTCCTGTAGTTAAAATCCCGCTCATACCTATTACACTGGTCCCGTTTGCATTGCCACTCATATTCCTGATGGTATTACCGGTCATGGATACATTACTTGAAGCTATTTGTATTCCATACATGGCATAATTACCAACAATATTATTGGTAATGGAACCTGCTGCGTTACCGCCAATTGTATTATTATTAACGGTAGCTGTAAGTCCGGTGGCTGTATTAATTAAAATACCCCTGAAACCAACAGTTGTTCCGGAACCACCGTTATTTATGGTAATTGAGCCTATATTATTGTTAGAGATATTATTGGCATCTAAACTAAAATCATAAATTCCATAAACGGGGGCAGTATTTGTTGTAGTTGATGTAGCATTTACAACGATAGTTGATGAGCCATCTAAACTGCCAATATTATTTCCTGTAGTATTACCTACATTAAATATACCATCTGTAGAGCCAAGCATAAGAGCTATAAAACCAGCTGATGTAGTAGTAGTTGAATTACGGCTGGTTGTCTGGCTGATTCCGGAAATAATATTACCCTGTATGCTGGTTGGGGTTGTGGTATTTACATCTATTGCATCAATACCTCTGAATTCGTTAGAAGAACCGGTAATAGTAGTTGTACCCGTACCATCAGCAGCAGCAAAACCAATAGTATTACCTGTAACTGTAAAAACTCCCGGAAGGGTGGCTGTATTTAAGGTTATACCTGCGTAACGAAGTGTTGCCGTGGTGAAATTTCTTGCAGCAGTCTGGTAAATACGGTTATTTGATATTGTCCAGTCATCGTTACCTGAAGACAGATAAATACCCGAAACCGAAACAGTTGCTGAAAAGAAATCGTAAATATTATTATTGTTTATCAGTATTCCACTGTTTCTCCTGCCATTATTGTTAGTACTTCCCAGGGCCATAATTGCCTTGGTTGGTAAATTAGTTCCGGCCGGACCAATATTATTATTGGAAATAGTATTGTTATCGTTACCATTTGTTGTACTGGTACTAAATAAGATAGTGCCGGTTGCTGTAGTTAACGTACCGGTTGATGAACCTAATATGGTACAATTGGTAATGGTATTATTTGTTGCATCTGCTAAAATACGTATGGTTGAAGTACCGGCTCCATTATTAACCCTGGTATTGGTAATGGTTAATGAATTACCGCCGGTGTTTAACCCGTCAATAGTTACATTATCTGCACCATTAAAATTAATTAAACCTGTACTGGCAGTTAAATTACCCGTAATAGTTCTGGCAGCACCACCGCCGGGCCGGATATTGATACTGGCCCATGCACCCCCAACTAAAACGGCTCCTGTACCGGCAGGCTCTGTTGTATTGCCTGTTATGGTAATAACAATATTATTGCCTGTTTGTGCAGCACCTGTAGTAATTGCCGTAAAAGCAGCAGCCAATGTTGCATAAGTGCCATCATCACCGGTAGATCCGGCAACAGTAACATTCTGTGCAGTAGCCGCTCCGGCAAATAAAAATGCCAGCAGCAGCAGTACATAATTTTTAAGCATTTGGTAAGTTTTCATTTTTCTTGTTTTTTCAGTTGTAAAAATTTTCATGCCTTGTAATTAATATTAAAAAAGTTGCTCCTTTGGTTAATGCCTTAATTATATAATAGCCCCGTATTCCCGTAAATGGGAATAACAAAAATGCTGCTATATAAAATGGGGGGGTTACAGCTTATAGCTTCAGCCCGAACGACACTGATACAACTTGTATTACAGTGCGTTTGTTTTTAAAAAAGTAAGCATCGTGTTTTTAAAAAATTCCTTTTAAGGCAGGGGTATTAACAGCAGCGGTATTTTAAAACCTGCTGTATAACAGTACCATTTCTTAAACAGAACATTTGGGGTATTGCACAGGGTTGGGATACGGTTTTACAAATGAACATTTGTTCATTGTTCTGTTTTACTGTTTTGGGGGGAATGTATAAACCTAACGTGGTTTATAACTTGGCTTTTGATAAAAATGGATTAAATTGCTCAGGAAACTACTGTATTTCTATTTCCCTTTTACTGCTTGAAGGCATAAAAATAGGGTATTAAATCATTTTATTTACTTTTTGCTCATTTTATTTTAAAATTTTTATTTTCAAGTATATCCTTTACTGATTATGGAAAAAAACTACCAGCTTACGGAATTAAAAAAGGCCATTTTATTTTTAAAACGGAAAGAACGGATTAAGAATAATACAGATGTAGCCAAGGCTATGGGCATCTCCTCATCTTATTTATCGCAGATGCTGCATGGTAATAAGCCCTTTACCGAGATATTCTTTAAAAAATTTGAAACCTGTTTTAATATCAACCTGGGCGATCCCTTTTCCTATACCGATCTTGACTGGGTTACTTCACCCGAAGGTAAATCGCCCCAGGCTCCCGATAACAATATTGAATTATTTACCACTATGAAAAAGCTTTTAAGGCTTAAAGACCTGGAAACTGAAAGCCAGAAGAAGATCATTAATGCCCAGCAGCTTTTAATTACTAACCTGCAAAAAGAAGTTGACATATTAAAACCTTTCGTAAATAAATAACCCTTCCGGTTTTTCTACAGAAGGGTTGTTTATCTTAAATTGATAACCAGGTTACCAGTTTACATGATTTAGTGCTGTACAGCTTCTTTAATTTCTTCACCTGCTTTTATTAGCGAATCTTTTGCAGCTTCGATAACTTTTCCGGCACTATCAGCTGTATTTACGGCATCCATCAGCGGAGATTCTGTATTTAAACTGTCAGCAGAAACATCTGCAGCTTTTTCACTGTTATTGTTACAGGCTGTCATCACAAAGCCAAGCGATACAATGGCAAATAATTTTTTCATTCTTTTTATTTTTAGTTTATAAATACGGTTAAAATAACGGGTATCTTTTTTTACCTACCCGCAACTGTTTTTATTTTCTTCTGAAAAACAACCTTACCGGCACACCTGTAAAATTAAATTTTTCACGTAACTGGTTTTCCAGGTAATTTTTATACGGATTCTTTACATCATCGGGATAATTGCAGAAGAATGCAAAACTTGGCGTAAAAGTTGGCAGCTGTGTTATGTATTTTATTTTAAGCTGGTTGCCACGTACCACCGGCGGCCTGTAAGCTTCTACTGCTTTTAACATCACTTCATTCAACTGCGATGTTGGAATTTTTC
>JBATAS010000207.1:0-2440 GCA_049661965.1 Ferruginibacter sp.
GCCATATTGTTACCAAACCTGCATTGAGCGATGCCGAATTGATTGATTTTGAAAATGTGGGTACGCTTGAATCGTTTAATACAGATGGGCTGCGTTCTATTTTATTTACCATGGGGCATATTCCCAACATGAAAGAAAAAACTTTGCGTTACCCCGGCCATATTACCTTGATGCAGGGATTGATTAAAGCAGGATTTTTAAACACTGCCCCTATCAACTGTAAAGGGCAGCAGATTTCTCCCATGGAATTTACATCTGCACTTTTATTTGACCAATGGAAACTGGGTGAAACAGAAGAAGAGTTCACTTTGATGCAGATAAAAATCAGCGATGCAGAAAAAACAATCTGCTACGACCTGTATGATGAATATGATGCTGCCACCCAAACATCATCTATGAGCCGTACAACCGGTTATACCTGCACCGCTGCATTGAATATGCTGATTGAGAAACTGTTTACAGATAAAGGTGTTTTTCCGCCAGAGCTTGTAGGTAAAGATGAAACCTGTTTTAATTTTATTCTGAATTATTTAAAAGAGCGGAATGTGCTGTATAAAAAAACAGAATTGCTGCGTTGAAAGGCGGACAATGCAGCACTTAACTAAATATTTGCATTCTTTTAATTAATAAAAACGCCTGCAACAAAACTGTTTGTTATTTTTGTTGATATTTTAAACCTGATGATGAAAAGTTATTTAGCACTGTTTATTCTTACAATTTTTGCAGCCTGCACCAGTAATGATAAAGATCCTTATGAAGATAATACTATCAAGACTGTGCCAACGCCCATTATTGCTTATACCATTATTTCAGAATATCCGCATGATACCAGTGCCTATACACAGGGCCTTGAATTTCATAATGGCAAACTATACGAAGGCACCGGTGATTTTGAAACTTCTTCGTTACGGATTACAGATGGCAGAACAGGTAAAGTTGAAAAGAAACATATGATGGGTACCGATTCTATTTTTGGTGAAGGGATTACAATTTTTAATGGAAAAATTTACCAGCTCACCTGGGAAAGCAATATTGTATACGTTTACGAAGCAAATAATATTGATAAGCCCATCAAGACATTCAAATGGCCATACGATGGCTGGGGACTAACCAACAATGGAACCGATCTGATTATCAGCGACGGAACGGCTAATCTTTATTTTGTTAACCCTGAAGATTTCAGGTTAAAGAAAACCATCAGCGTTACTGAAAAAGGCAGCCCCATATTATATTTGAATGAATTGGAAATGATTGACGGATTTATCTTTGCGAATGTTTACCAGAGTGATATTATCGTAAAGATTGATCCTGAAACTGGTTTTGTGGTGGGTAAATTGTTATTACCCGATTTGAAAAATAAGTATTTTGCAACTCAGAATATTCCCGGAAGAACTGATGTATTAAATGGCATTGCTTACGACAGCACTAAAAAAACATTATTCATTACCGGCAAGCGCTGGCCTAAGATGTTTGAGTTGAGGTTGAATTAAGCTTTTGCAATAACATAAATCACCGAACTGCATTTCCTTGTATCGCTCCATGCTTTAAGGTTTGATTTAAGCCCATTGAGCACGGCACTAATAATATTTCCTTTACCCTTTTTGTATTGCTCACTCAGCATACTCACATAAAAACTATCGTACCACATAGGTTTTACAGCCGTTAGTTTTAAATGATGTTGTGCTAATAAACGCTCCATACTTTGTGGCGAAAAATGATACAGGTGGCGGGGCACATCATAAGCAGCCCAATGCTCTTTGTATATTTCGGCATCTTTTGATGTATAATTAGGTACAGCAATAAATAATTTGCCGGTTGGTGTAAGCAACGCTCCTATCTGTTTTATGTATGCCTGTAATTCATGCACATGTTCCAGCACATGCCACATGGTAATGGCATGAAATGAACCCGGCTCTAAATTGAATAATTGAAGTGATGGTTGTGGATGTATCTCATACAGTTCAGCTGCTTTTGCACGGGCTGTTTCATCAGGCTCAAGCCCGGTGATAACCCAACCGGCTTTTTTCATAGTACTCAAAAAAGCGCCGGTGCCGCAGCCAATATCAAGAATTGCTCCTTTACTCATCCCTGCTTCTTTCTTTATTAAATTCCTTTTTGAGATAAGTGTTCTGTTGCGTACCAAATGGTACAGGCTGTTAATGATTCCTTTCTTTGTATCGCTGTGAGAAATATAATTATCCGACGCATAAAAAGCACCGATGGCATCCTGATCCGGTACATCTTGTGTAAACAGCACTGTACAATCATTACAACGCCAGATAGAAAACTGTTGTTGAGAAACGCTGTGATCTTTTGCGGAAAGTTGCTCCTGTATCAATTCGCTTTTACAAACCGGGCAACTGGTATAATGAATCATGAAATGAATTAAATTTTTATAGCGCTACCAAAAGGATAAGCACCGTTTGATGCAGTAAAATAT
>JBATAS010000208.1:0-9585 GCA_049661965.1 Ferruginibacter sp.
ACCACCTGGCATATCTCCTATTTGTCGGCAGATAATATCAATTACAAAACAGCGATGGATTCGCTGTTGAAAAAGATTGATAGCTCCATGTCAACTTACTTACCTGTTTCGCTTATTTCCAGAATCAACAAAAATGACAGCACCGTCTTGGTTGATAAATACTTTATTGATGTTTTAAATAAATCAATTGAAGTATCGGAAAAAACAGCAGGAATTTTTGATGTAACTATTGCCTCGCTGGTAAATGCATGGGGTTTTGGTTTTTCAAAAAAAGAAAAAGTTGACAGTGCGATGATTGACAGTCTGCGCCATTTTGTTGGATACAAAATGTTAAGACTGGAAGGAACCAAAGTTGTAAAAGAAAAGCCACAGATAAAACTTGACTTTAACGCCATTGCACAGGGATATTCTGTTGATGTGCTGGCAGCTTTCCTGAAAACTAAAGGAATAGAAAATTACCTGGTAGAAATTGGCGGCGAATTAAAAGCAAAAGGGAAAAAATATGAAGAAGATTGGAAAGTAGGTATTGATCAACCCAATGAAAATGCGACAGAACGAAAACTGGAAGCTGTTATCAGATTAAACAACAGTGCATTGGCAACTTCGGGTAATTACAGGAAGTTTTATGAGGAAGGCGGACAAAAATTCTCACATATCATCGATCCTCGTACCGGCTACCCTGCCAAACAGAACTTATTGAGTGCTACTGTTATTGCTGATGATGGAATTACTGCTGATGCGTACGCTACTGCATTTATGATCATGGGACTGGAAAGATCAAAGCGGTTTTTAGCCAATAATAAAGATTTAAAACTGGAAGTATTTTTTATTTATGATGAGAACAGTGAATGGAAAACCTATTCGTCTGAAAGTCTGCAGAAATTGATAGAAAAAGTTAACTAAGCCTTACATTTTTCTTCTGGCCTTGCCCCGCAAATACCGCATGAACCACCCTCATTTTGAATTAATGGATTATTACTACTGCAGGTACCGGCAAATTTACCATCCTTTTTTACTAATATTTTAATTGCAATACCGGCAAAGGCTATGGCTAAAAGAACTATTGCAAGTAAGATGATCTTCATAATTAAATTTACGAAAATTTTCCATAACGCTGTCGGCGGCTTCAGGCCCAGACAGCGGTTATACCGAAAATTAATTAAACATCCAGGTGCTCCCCTTTTTCAAGTGGCTTTCCACAATGCGGACAAAAATCAGTTTTTTGCTTTCTTGCTTTCCTTGATTCATCCAAAAATCCTGCAGTAATTATACCTGCAGGTAATGCATAAACCGCTAAACCCAGCAAAGAAATAATACCCGTAAGTGTTTTACCAAGCATTGTAACCGGCACCATATCACCATAACCTACCGAAGTAACTGTAATGATGGCCCACCACAAAGTGGCCGGGATGCTTGAAAATTTATCTGGCTGTACAAGATGTTCTGCAAAATAAACAACACATGCTGCAACAACAATTAAGGAAAGTATAATAACAAGGCTTAGCTTAAGATCGCTGGCCCTGGTTTTAAAAACATTCTTTACCAACTGAGCCGATTTCATGTAAGATGTAAGTCGATATAACCTTAATAGCCGCAACAGGCGGAGGATTCGAAGCACCCTGAGATCGAGGCCAATGGCTACATGAATGTAAAAAGGAAGAATGGCAAGCAGATCAATAATTGCTTCCCAGGAAAATATATACTTAACCCGGCCTTTAAAACTGTGTGGATACTTAGGATCATGATTGATACTCCATACTCTCAAAACATATTCAATAGTGAATATAATTACTGAAATCGTATCGAACCATCTGAAAAAATCTGCATAGGGCTCATGAATGGAACCCACGGTCTCCAGGATAACAGCAAATACATTCAGGATGATGAGGATAATGATGAAACCATTCAGGAATTTATCCCATTTTGTAGAACCAATTTCGGGATGAAGCAGAGAATGAACTTTCTTTCTGGTTTTATGATACATAGCAGCAGTTCGGTTTGGTATTCCTAAAGTTAAACAATAATAAAATTAATACCGGACAGAATTAAAACTTAGAAAAACAGTGCTCACTTTATTGACAACGTAGTAAACTCCTGCTCCAACCTCAACGAATTTTTATACAACTGCTTTATCAGATCGTCTCCATACTTTGCATACAAGGGCATAAAGTTTTCAATACGCTCCTGTAAATTATTATGAGGAAATAACTGAGATTTCAGTTTTTGTAATTGCCGCTGTTGTGCTTCAAATTTTTTCTTTTCGGCACGGAGCATTTTCTTTTCCAGTGCTTCTATTTTTTTTAACGCCTGTTTCCCGAGTGCTTCTGTATGTCGCTGCAGAGTTATATCCACTGCTCCGGATGTTGTTTTCAGGTTATTATAGAATTCCTCCAGCAGCTGTTTTTCTTTATTAAGACTTAATTGAACTGCTGTTTCTTTTTTAACGAGCATATTCATCAACTCCTGCTCAGGTTTAAACAAATCAATAACAGAAAATCCAAGCTTGTTGATCTTTTCAACTTGCTTTTCTTCTGCAAGTAAAAAAGAATTACGCAAAATCAAAACCGGGAACGGAACATTGACAGCTGCAAAAACATTTTTTAACTCCAGCCAATAGGCCAGTTCTCCCCCGCCGCCAATAAATGCAATATTGGGTAAAATCATTTCCTGGAAAACAGGGCGAAGAATTACATTAGGACTGAAGCGCTCGGGGTGCTGCTCCAACTCGTTCATTATTTCTTCTTCTCTAAATTCTAATTTTGAATTTTGAATTTTGAATTTTGAATTTTCTTTTACAATCCGTTCTCTGATATCATCCTTCAGGTAAAACATATTCAGCTCCCTGCCACCAGCCTGTACTTTGTATTCCTTTGGAAATTTATTGACCGTATCCTCCACAACCGGGTACGAAAACTGTTCCATCATTTCTTTTTCCACAACCGGGATAAAAGCCCTTTTATAATCTGCACCATCAGGTAACAAAACAAGCAGGCCATAATCTCCAAACAAAACATTGATAAGCTTAAAAGTTGCCTGTTCAATGGTGGAGCCTTCAGTATAACAGGCTTTCATCGTATCAATTATTTCCTGTCCGAAGGGATGAACTGTAATTTCTCCAGTAATAGTATCCAGCATTTTTATCAATGCCTTATCCACTTTCATGCGGCCAAAGGCTCCTGTTTGATTTGTTTCCCAGATACATTTGTTACCATTGATATACACATGACCAAGTTCTTCCAGGTCTGCGTCTTCGCTGCCCATAAAAAACACCGGCACAAAATTATTCTCCGGCATTTCGGCTTTCAGCTTTTCACAAAGCTTTACAGCATGTAGTATCTTATAAATAAAATATAAATGACCTGTAAAGATATTTGGCTGATGAGCTGTGGTAACTGTAAAGGTATTGGGTTTTCCTAATTGATTTATGTTTAGCTGTTGTCTTTCAGTTGGGTTCCCGCCAGCGTAATGTTTTTTCAGGGTTTCAACCAAAAGTTTTCTATCTGTTGGATAGCTTTCTCGGTCTTCAATAGCCGCTTTTATTCCGGCATTGGAAACAGTGTGTGAATAAAAAGATTCCAGCTTTGGTTCTTCCTGCAGGTAGTCCAGTATTATTTTCGAATAAAACCCCGTCTCCCTGTAAGCAGTATGCGTTGATGTACAGTCCATTGATGATTTTTTGCCTGATGCCAGATTTAGTGAACAAACTTACGCTAATCCTTAAAAATAAAGCTCACAGATCTGTTAATTGTGAACATTGATGCATTCTTAAGAATTTCTTCTTGCATTTATCAGAAAAAATTTCATTTTTTACATTCCAAACAGAAATTACAAACCATAAACTAACGAACATGAAAAGTAAACATTTAAGTTTGACCCTTATCCTTATCGCATTTGTTACTTTCTTCTCCGTTTTAAATTCCTGCAACAATAATGACAGCGGAGGCACTGATGTTACAGCCTCTAATGAAGACTCTGTAAAAAAACTAGTTGAACGGGGTAAATACCTGGCACATCATGTTGCCATGTGCATGGACTGCCACAGCCAAAGGGACTTTAACCAATTTTCAGGGCCAGTGATTGCTGGTAGCGAGGGAATGGGAGGCGAAATTTTTGATGAAAAACTGGATGTCCCTGGTGTTATTTACGCCCGGAATATTACTTCGGATACCGTAAATGGAATTGGAAAATGGACCGATGAAGAAATTATCAGGGCCATTACCAGGGGTATAAGCCGGAACGGCGATACACTGTTTCCAATTATGCCATATATGAGTTATAACATCATGCACAAAGATGATATTAAAAGTATTGTAGCTTATATAAGAACCTTAAAACCTAACAGCAATAAAATTCCGGAACGAAAACTTTTTATGCCTATATCCATGGCTTATCCACCGTTAAGAAGCAGTTCATTAGACGGCAATGTGAAACCGGATGTATCGGATATTGTTAAGTATGGTGAATATATGATGAACAATGCGGCGTGTATGGACTGTCATACGCCAATGACTAAAGAAGGGCAGTTTATAATGGAGAAATTTATGGCCGGTGGCTGGAAAATTAATATGAGTTCATTTGAAGTGACCGCGGCAAATATTACTCCCGACAGTACAACAGGTATTGGTACCTGGACGGAGGAAATGTTCCTGGATAAATTTAAGCACTATCGTGACCCCGCTGTAGTTAGAACCGATCCCGGAAAAAACAACACGCTTATGCCGTGGACCATGTATGCTCAGATGGATGATTTTGATATTAAAGCCATTTACAGGTACCTGCGTACAATACCGGCAGTAAATAATAAGGTTGAAAAATATCCACAATAAAAAATAAGAAATTAGAAAAGCCGTTGATTACAACGGCTTTTCTAATTTAAATTACTTCTCCTTCTATATCGTAATCGTAGGCTTTCGTAATTTTTACATTTACAAATTCACCAATTGTTAATTTCTTTTTACTCTGTATGATCACTTCATTATCTACTTCCACACTGTCAAACTCGGTGCGGCCCAAATAACGGCCGGCTTCTTTTTTATCAATCAGCACTTTAAAAATTTTACCAACTTTCTCCTGGTTTTTTTCAAGGCTTATCTCCTGTTGCACTTCCATAATTTCCTGTGCACGCTCTTCTTTTTCTTCAGCAGGAATATTATCAACCAGTTCATGAGCACTTGTTCCTTCCTCATGACTGTAAGTAAAAATGCCTACCCTGTCGAAGCGCATTTGTTGTAAGAACATTTTCAATTCTTCCACATCATCTCTTGTCTCACCGGGAAAACCTGCTATTAAGGTTGTCCGCAAACAAATGTTGGGCATACGGTTTCTTATCTCCCCGATCAGATCTTCCATTTCTTCACGGGTTATCTGCCGCTTCATCAGCTTCAGCATATTGTTTGCTGCGTGTTGCAATGGCATGTCGAGATAATTACAGATATTTTCCCTTTCCTTTATTGCATCTATAATTTCAATTGGAAATTTTGAAGGGTATGCATAATGCAAACGGATCCATTCCAATCCTTTTACATCGGCAAGAGCATGAAGTAATTTGGGTAACTCTCTTTTTTTGTAAATATCCAGTCCGTAATAAGTAAGTTCCTGTGCAATCAACATCACTTCTTTTACGCCACGGTCAACTAATCGTCTTGCTTCGTCAACCAAGGATTCAATCGGGCGGCTGACGTGCCCGCCTCTCATCAACGGAATAGCACAAAAAGCACAGGTACGGTTGCAACCTTCGCTTATCTTCATATAAGCATAGTGCTGCGGCGTATAAAGCAACCGCTCTCCCATCAGGTCGGTCTTATAATCGGCCTCAAATGTTTTTAAAATATTGGGCAGTTCCATAGTGCCAAAATAGGCATCCACTTCGGGTATTTCTTCTTCTAAATTATTCTTATAGCGTTCGCTCAGGCAACCGGTAACATAAACTTTATCCAGTTTTCCACGGCGCTTTAATTCCACCTGTTGCAAAATAGTTTCGATACTTTCCTCCTTGGCCTTTTCAATAAAACCACAGGTATTTACTACCACAATATTGTGATCCTTCTTTGCATTCTCATGCACCACATCAATATCATTAGCAATGAGCTGTCCGCTCAGCACTTCACTATCCACCATATTCTTACTGCAGCCAAGTGTGATGATGTTTACTTTGTCTTTTTTTATAGATTTTGTCTTCATAATAATTGGCGGCAAAGGTAAGCCATCGCTTATGCAGTTACGGGAGCTATTTTAAAAATTCCGGCTGCATTTTCCTGAATGTGGATAATTATTTACCTAAAAAAGGCTTTTATTTATTGTTTATCAATAAATATTTACCTACTTTCGCTTTTCAAATATAAACACAAGCAAAATGAGTACAAAAACAAAAACTGAAACTATTCTATCTGTAATGAATGTTTTAGCGTGGATTATTTTCGTTGGGTTGATGGTTGAAGCCGGGACAGTCCTTGTAACTTATGGGATAAGTGTATTTAATCCAAATGCGTTACTGAAAATGTATAAGGGGCTTGATTTTTATAGCCTCAGCCAATATGATTTCTGGCACTACACGGGAATTGTTTCGCTGAAAGCAGCGATTTTCATTGTGCAGGCGTATACAGCATTCCTCGTCATCAAGGTGCTGTCTACAATCAAAATGACAAACCCTTTTACTATGGACGTAGCCAAAAGGTTGGAAAAAATTGCTTACACACTCATTCTGGCATGGGTTGCCATACTAATATACAATGGACAATTGAAATGGCTTTCGAAAGATGTAGCAGGCTTACAGGAGCAAAGTATTTCTTCTGAATTAATAATTTACGCCGGATTGGTTTTTGTGATTGCCCAGATTTTTAAGAAAGGTGTAGAAATTCAAACTGAAAACGAACTAACCGTATAAATAATGCCAATAATTGTAAACTTAGATGTGATGATGGCAAAGAGAAAGATGTCTTTAAATGAACTTTCGGAAAAGGTTGATATCACTTTGTCTAACCTTTCGGTATTGAAAACCGGTAAGGCAAAAGCGATTCGTTTTAGTACACTCGAAGCCATTTGTAACGTATTGGATTGCCAGCCTGGCGATATTTTGGAATTTGTTGAATGATGAATTGCTGATGTAGCAATTGGGGTGGTTTTAAAATATTGCTGTACCCAATACGTCTACAGAAATTGACAGGATTATATTCTTTACCATTCATCCCTAAAAAATAACAGTTGATGAAATATGGTAAGCAAATAACAATTGAGCGTGGTTATTTTTGCGCCAAGTATAGAAAAAACAAATAAAGTAAAAACCATGAAACAAAAACTAATGCTTCTTGCAGCCATAAGTCTATTGACTGCATTCTCAGTGAAAGCACAAAATTCTTCAAAAATTACAGGGGAAATTAAAGACAACAGTGGAAAAGCTATTTCAGCAGCCACCATCATTTTACATGCCGCAAAAGATTCGGCATTGGTAAAAACTGCGGTAAGCGACGCCAAGGGCAGTTACGAAATGTTGCAGGTTAAACCAGGTAGCTACTTTGTAAGGAGCAGTGTGGTAAGCATGCAAAAGACCAACTCGGCTGTTTTTGAAGTAAAAGAAAACCAAACAGTAACAGCGCCTGCTATTACTACTGAACCTACACCCAAAAGTAAGGAGGCTGTTGTGGTAAGCAGCAAGAAACCTATAGTAGAAGTAAAGGCCGACCGTACCATACTAAACGTTGAAGGAACTATCAACGCAGTAGGAAATGATGCTCTGGAATTATTACGCAAATCTCCGGGAGTAATGGTGGATAAAGATGATAACCTGAGCCTGGCGGGTAAAAACGGTGTGCAGGTTTATATTGATGGCAAACCAACTCCGTTATCAGGTGCCGACCTGGCAAGTTATCTTAAATCGCTTCAGTCAACTCAAATTGAATCTATTGAATTAATTACCAACCCATCGGCTAAATACGAAGCTGCCGGAAATGCAGGTATCATTAATATCAGGCTGAAAAAAGATAAGACTATTGGTACAAATGGAAGTGTGAATGCGGGTTATAATATTGGCAATTATTCAAAATACAATGGTGGTCTTTCGCTTAATCACCGGAATAAAAAAATGAACCTGTTTGGTACCTATAATTTTAACCAGGGCATTAACCTGATGAAATTTAAACTGTACCGAGAACAGGCAGACACAATTTTTGACCAGACTAATACGATGCTGAACCGCAATAAATATGGACACAATTATAAAGCGGGTGCCGATTTCTTTATCAATAAGAAGAATACAATTGGTTTTATTGTAAATGGAAATGTTTCGGCAAATACCATGGAAACAGAGGGGCCGATGAATATTATTTACAAGCCAACGAACACCGTTTCAAGAATGTTGATTGCAAGCAATGAAAACATTTCGGAGAGAAACAATATAAATGCCAACCTGAATTACCGGTATGTGGTATTTGGCGGTACCGAGTTGAATATAGATGCGGATTACGGTTTTTTTAAAATAAGAAGCAACCAATTTCAGCCAAATGATTATTATAATGCCGGTGGTAATGTAAAACTGTACAGCAATGTTTACCGTATGATCTCTCCTACTGATATTGATATCTATTCGGTAAAAGCAGATTATGAGCGTAATTTTTACAAAGGACGTTTGGGAATTGGCGGTAAGATTGGTTTTGTTGAAACTGATAATGATTTCAGGCGTTACGATGTAAATGGTAGCAACGAAGTTTATGACAAAGACAAAAGCAACCGTTTTAAATACAAGGAAAATATAAATGCGGCATATGTAAACTATAACCGTGCATTTAAAGGATTTATGGTTCAGTTTGGTTTAAGGGTTGAGAATACAATATCTGATGGCACGTCGATGGGCCTGAAGTATAATTCTACTACCAGCAGTTACGAAAATTATGATTCATCTATTCACCGTAACTACACCGGCTTGTTTCCAAGTGCTGCAATAACATTCAATAAAAACCCGATGAGCCAGTTTGGAATTACTTATAGCCGCAGGATTGACAGACCGGCATACCAGGATCTGAACCCGTTTGAGTTTAAATTGAATGATTATACTTTTATGAAAGGTAACACCAGCCTGAGGCCCCAATACACAAACAGTTTCGGGTTTACGCATACTTACAAATACAAGCTGAATACCCAATTGAATTACAGCCATGTTAAGGATATTTTTACTCAACTGCCTGATACAACTGAGGGCTCAAAAAGTTTCCTAACTAAAAAGAACCTGGCTACACAGGACATCATCAGTTTAAATATCAGTTATCCTTTTCAATATAAGTGGTACAGCTTTTTTGTAAATGTAAATTCATATTACTCCATGTACAAAGCCGATTTTGGCGGCGGCGACCGTAAGGTTAACCTGGATGTATTTGCTTTAAGCTTTTACATGCAGAACAGCTTTAACCTGGGCAAAGGATTCAAAGCCGAACTAAGCGGCTTTTACACATCGCCTACCATTTGGCAGGGAACATTTAAAAGCATTGCTATGTACAGTATAGATGGTGGTTTACAAAAATCTATATTCAAAGGAAAGGGTACAGTAAAAGCTTCTGTGAGCGATATGTTCAGGATCATGAAATGGCAGGGCAACAC
>JBATAS010000209.1:0-9124 GCA_049661965.1 Ferruginibacter sp.
GCACAGACCTGAACTGGCTGGTTGCAGTAAGTTTATTTTTTTGCTGCAGCAGAATACGGTTTTTTTTGGTTTTTAAAATCTCCAGTGCATCAGCATCAAAAGCAGGTGCAATCAACACTTCAAAAAATATTTCATTAATGGCGTTAGCTGTTAGCACATCAATAGTGCCGTTACAAACCAGTACACCACCGAACGCACTTTCAGGATCTCCTGCTAATGCAGCATCCCAGCTTTCTTTAATAGTTGCCCTAGAAGCAATGCCACAAACATTGGTATGTTTTATAATGGCAAAGGTTGTACTATCAAAGTCGGCAATGATCTGCACCGCAGCATCAACATCAACCAGATTGTTATAAGATAATTCTTTACCATTCAGTTTATCAAATATTTCATCCTGGTTGCCATAGTATATTCCTTGCTGATGCGGATTCTCACCATAACGAAGCACCGACTTCTCTTTATCAAACGGATTTACAAATTCCGTTCCGTTAAAATAATTAGAGATGGCCATATCGTATCCGGTACAAACATCAAATGCTTTTATGGCAAACATCCTGCGTTGCTCAATAGTTGTTTCGCCTTTTTGTTCTTTTAAAATATCTTCCAGCAGGCTGTAATCTTTTTTTGCAGCAACTACAACAACTGATGCATGATTTTTTGCAGCAGCACGTATCATGGACGGGCCGCCAATATCAATTTTTTCAATGACCAGTTTTTCATCCATTGTTGACTTAACCGTTTCTTCAAATGGGTACAGGTCAACAATAACCAGGTCAATTTCAGGAATTTTATATTCCTGCATTTCCTGCTGATCGGTTTCATTATCCCGCCTGCCTAAGATACCGCCAAACACAGATGGATGCAGTGTTTTAACCCTGCCGCCCAAAATTGAAGGATATGTTGTTAATGATTCTACTGCTACACAAGGCACTTGTAAATCTTCAATAAATTTTTGAGTACCTCCGGTAGAATATATAGTGATTCCCAACTGGTGAAGCTGTTTAACAATATTTTCCAGTCCGTCTTTATAAAAAACAGAGATGAGTGCTGACTGAATTTTTTTCTGCATGTATTATAGTTAAAAGGGCTGTATAAAGAAAAAACAGCCGGTGAGTATATTAATTTCGCCGCAAATTTACAGGTTTTTAGCCGTAGGTTAAACAGATAAATTATAAACTGCAGGAGATTTATCTTCTCTAATTTTTAGGATTATCCGAAAACATTATTTCGGCTCTTGCATTTGCCGAAATATCGAGCGGGGTTTTGCCGGCATTTAACGGTCTTGTATTGCCCATGCTTTTTACGGAACTTATTCTTGAAACATTAATCTGGCGGGAAAGCAAATACTGTTTTACAATATCAGCTCTTTCAGCCGAAAGCTGGTTACACACATCAACAATACCTTCGGCTTTATAGGCATGCCCTTCAATAGATATGGTTAATGCCGGGTTTTGTTTTAAAACCGCAACCACACTATCCAGCACCTTATAGGTTGAAAAATACAAATTAGATTGCTGCATTTCAAAAGGAACAATTACCTCATTCTCATCAGGGCAGCCGGCTTTATCTTTATGTCCGAAAACATCAGGGCATTTATCTTCGTTATCTGCAATGCCATCTTCATCCCTGTCTATAAATTCAGGTTTCTTTGGCGGTGGCGGATAATTCAATAATATCTCAGCCCGGCAATTAACGTTCAGTCCATCTTTATCAGTATTACGGTACAACTGTCTTGTTTTACCATACGCTTTTAAAGAAACAATTCTTGCGCTGTCAATCCCTCTTCCTATTACATAGGTTTGTACAAATAAGGCACGGTTCATCGATAACCAGTAGCAGATGGTATCGCTGCCCTCATCTTTATAGGCATAGCCATCAATACTGAGTGTTACGGCATTGTTTTTTAATAAAATATCTACAACACTGTCGATAGCTGCAAAAGTAAATGCATGAAATAAGGCAGATTGCTTATAGTCGAAACGGATAACGGTAGTATCGCTTTCATTTAGCCCTCGTCGGTTGTTATCGTATGTTCCGGCAGTAGCCGCTAAACCAATGCTAAAACAAAACAACATCATGAACAACCTGGCTAAAAACATTCTTGGCTTTTTTTTCAAGATACGAAGGTACATACTAGTTACTCAAATTAGGGGAACGGTATAAAAATTAACAGCTGTAAAAATGCAACTTATATGCCAATATTGTAAACGAATGCCCCCTGTGCCGGTACTGAATAACAATTTAAATTAAAAGCCCTGCACTCCTGTATCCATTTTTCTATCTTCCACACTGGATTTGAGGCATCAAAAACAAATAATTTACAGTTGAATATTTTTGCCAGTGAAGCTATATTAAGTTTAGGGTTCTTTGAAATGATAATCACATCAACATCTGTTTTATGAACGATGGAATCGGTGTTTACCGGATAAAAAACTGTAACAATTTTTTTATTTCCAAACTGGTAAAATATACTTTTTTTATACAGGTTGTTTAATGAATCAACCCGGCTGTTTAACTGAAAAGCAATTCTGCCCGGTTTTAAATGAAAGTTTTGCAGCATCCCGTCTTCCAGTAAAATACTATCGCCGGTAAACTGGTATTTTGAACCGCTTACAAAATCAATGGCCTGATGGCCGGGTACATTGTAAACAATTAATTTTTGCTGTTTGCTCACCTGCCATTTGTTGTAGGTGGAGAGCATAACAAATGCAAGTAAAGCGATCAGTGAAAAAACAAGATAGTTTTTTCCGATTTTCATAAGCCAGGCACTTAAACCAGCTATTACTGCATACATTAAACAGGTAGAAATAACTGTTGCCGGAATTTTATCCCATACTGAAAAGGGCAGGTCGTTTATCCAAAGTATCACTTTGTTCATAAACCATGTTAAACCTCCCACCAGTTTGCCCAGGTACAGGCTCACAAAGGGTATCCAGGAAAAAGCGGCTAAAGCAATTGCGGCATATAAAATTATCATGGCCAGCGGCACAGCAATAATATTGCTGATAAGAAACAAATTAGGAAACTGGTGAAAATAATAAATGCAGACCGGAAACGTAAGCAGCTGGGCTGCAGTAGAAACTGATATCAGTGCCCATATTTTATTGAGCCATTTATTTTTAACGTACAATAAATTATGAATGGTTTTTTGAAAAATAATAATTCCCAAAACAGCCAGATACGATAATTGAAAACCTACAGCCCACAAGTAATACGGGTTATAACAAAGTAATGCAAATGCAGAAGCCGCCAAAGAATTATATATTGAGGTTTGTTTAAAAAACAACTTGCCCAGGCTGATAAACGAAAACATTACCGCAGCTCTCAGCACAGAAGCAGAAGCACCTGTGAGCAATGCAAAAAGCCAGAGGCAGCATAAGATCATAAACACCTGTGCGGCTTTCGATTTTTTAATAACAGGCATTTTTGCAAACAGCCATATTAGCATTACATAAATCAAGCCTAGATGCATACCAGATATAGCAATAATATGAACCACGCCAGTATTACTGTATGCCTGCACCAGGTCTTTATCCAGGTCATTGGTATAACCGATTAAAAGTGCTTCGGCAATATTCAGTTGATCTTTACCAGTATGAATTGATTTTCGTAAAACTGATAACACATAATCTCTGGCCGAATAAATGAATTGCCAGAAACCTGTTTTATTATTTGGGGCTGGACCATTTACTTTATGCCAATCATCGTGCTTTAAAAAAACATTATGAAATATTCCCTGAAACGCAGCGTATCGTTCGTAATTAAATGCACCAGGGTTACCTGAATTTTTTATCGGCTGAAGGTTTTTATGAATCATAACCCTGTCGCCGTAGTGTAATGCCGGAGCTATACTATCCTTGGAAAAATACAATAACACCTTTCCTTTAGCCCGAATGTTTTTGCCGTTTACAAAAACAGATTCCACATAGCCATCTGCTTTAAAAGATTTTGCTTTTTCGGTAAGCGGTTCATTAATACGAACAAACAGGTAACTGCCTTTTGCATAATAATTACCGTACCAATCTGCATTATTGCGAATATTGTTTTGCCAGGTTAACCATAAGCCCAAACAGATAAGTAATAATTGAATAACTATTCCATGCAGCGCCTGGAGTTTAAATCTTAACGATTGTGGTAATAAAAAAAACAGCAGAAAAGCAATGCTGAATGAAGCTAATGATACAATAATAATAAGCTGCGAAATCTGAAAGTACCATTGCAGCATAATGCCCGCCATTAAAGGAAGCAACAGCCGGATAAATGGCGCATTTTTCCAAACAGGGATTATACCAGGGCGGAGCATTTAACAAAATAGAAAAACAAATCTGTAATACAAATCTATTTTTTTAATTAAACTTATTTACTCAAATGCATACTCCGCTCTTTATACAACTGGCGGAAATAAGGATCCCGTAAATCTTTAATGAACCGTATGGCTTCGCCGGTACTTTTCATCTCGGGGCCAAGCTCTTTGTTTACACCGGGGAACTTATTGAAAGAAAAAACCGGTTCTTTGATGGCAAAGCCCGTGAGTTTTTTCTCGTAAGTAAAATCTTTAAGTTTGTTCACACCCATCATTATTTTTGTAGCAATATTCAGATAAGGTATTTGATAAGCTTTGGCTATGAAAGGTGTGGTACGGCTTGCTCTTGGATTGGCTTCAATTACATATACATTACCATCTTTAATAGCAAACTGAATATTGATAAGCCCTTTGATGTGTAATGCCCTTGCAATTTTTTCGGCATACTCTTCCATAGTATGCACAATTAACGGCGATAAATTAAACTGTGGTAACACGGCATTACTATCGCCGCTATGAATACCCGCCGGTTCAATATGTTCCATCACACCCATTACATGAAAATCTTCACCATCAAAAATGGCATCTATTTCAGCTTCCTGACAACGGTCTAAAAAATGATCAATTAAAATTTTATTGCCCGGTAAATGTTTAATTAAACTTAGTACGCCTTTCTCAAGTTCTTCATCATTAATTACAATTCGCATACGCTGCCCCCCCAACACATAACTTGGTCTTATTAAAACGGGGTAACCAACTTCTTTGGCTACTTCAATAGCTTCATCGGTATTGTAGGCTGTGCCATATTTAGGATAAGGAATTTCCAGTTCTTTCAGCATATCGCTGAAACGGCCGCGGTCTTCGGCAATATCCATATTATCGAATGAAGTGCCGATGATCTTTATCCCTTTTTCATGTAACCGTTTGGCAAGCTTCAGTGCTGTTTGTCCACCTAACTGCACAATTACACCATCCGGTTTTTCATACTCAACAATTTCCCAAAGATGTTCCCAAAACACAGGTTCAAAATATAATTTGTCGGCAATATCAAAATCGGTTGATACGGTTTCAGGATTACAATTAACCATGAGGGCTTCAAACCCGGCTTCCTTAATGGCCAACAGGCCATGCACACAGCAGTAATCAAACTCAATGCCCTGGCCAATTCTATTAGGGCCACTACCCAATACAATTATTTTCTTTTTATCCGAAACGATACTCTCGTTACTAACCAGTTTACTTTCATTTACCGGTTTATTTTCAAAAGTTGAATAGAAGTACGGTGTTTTGGCTTCAAACTCTGCACTGCACGTATCTACCATTTTAAACACCCGGGTAAGGCCCATGGTTTTTCTGCGTTCGTAAATTATTTCGGCATTGTCTTCTTTCATGATGCGTACAATCTGCTCGTCGCTAAAACCTAAAAGCTTTGCTTCTTTCAACAAATCATCAGGCAGAGTTTTTAAACTATGCTGAGCAATCTGTTTTTCGCAATCACATATTTTTTGTATCTGGTAAATAAACCAGCGGTCAATTTTTGTGCTTTCGCAAATGCGTTTTATGCTGGCTCCCGCCATTAATGCATCTTTAATTCTGAAGATGCGGTCCCATTTCGGCGTCTTGATATATTCTATCAATTCATCGGCGTGCATTAAACTTTTACCATAATAACCAAGGCCAACAGCTTCATTCTCCAGACTCTGACAGGCTTTTTGCACTGCCTCGGCAAAGCTGCGGCCAATGCCCATCACTTCTCCAACACTTTTCATCTGAAAACCCAACGTATCTTTTGCACCTTTAAATTTATCAAAATTCCAACGTGGTATTTTTACAATCACATAATCAAGTGCCGGTTCAAAATAAGCTGATGTAGATTGAGTGATCTGGTTTTTTAATTCATCAAGATTATAACCAATGGCGAGTTTAGCTGCAATTTTTGCAATAGGATATCCAGTGGCTTTACTGGCCAGTGCCGATGAGCGGCTAACCCGTGGATTAATTTCCACCACAATAATTTCTTCTGTTTGCGGATTGAGGGCAAACTGTACATTACAACCTCCGGCAAAATTACCCAGGTCTCTCATCATACTGATGGCCGTGTTACGCATTAACTGGTAAGCCGTATCGCTTAAAGTCATTACCGGAGCAACAGTTATAGAGTCGCCGGTATGAATTCCCATGGGGTCAAAATTTTCAACCCCGCAAATGATTACTACATTATCTTCATTATCACGTAACAGCTCCAGTTCAAATTCTTTCCAGCCAAGTACTGCTTTCTCAACTAAAACTTCATGTATAGGGCTGGCTATTAAAGCCGAATTCAAAGCTTCATCAAGCTCATCTTTACTAAAAACAATACTGCCACCACTGCCACCTAAAGTAAACGATGGCCGCAGCACCAGCGGAAATCCTATTTCCTGTGCAAATTCTTTTCCTTCTAAAAACGAGTTGGCAATTTTAGCCTGGCAAACCGGAATATTCATTTCAATCATCCACTGGCGAAATTTTTCCCGGTCTTCGGCTTTATCAATGGCTTTAATATCTACACCAATCAACTTTATACTATGCTTTTCCCATATACCCAGTTCATCAACCTCTTTACAAAGATTTAATGCTGTTTGACCACCCATGGTTGGTAAAACAGCATCAATTTTATTTTCTTCCAGTATCTGTTCAATACTTTCTACGGTAAGCGGTAAAAGATAAACCCTGTCGGCCATCATGGGGTCGGTCATAATGGTGGCGGGGTTACTGTTTATCAGAATAACTTTAATCCCTTCTTCCCGTAACGAACGTGCAGCTTGTGTACCTGAATAATCAAATTCGCAAGCCTGCCCGATAACAATCGGGCCTGAACCAATAATTAAAACTGATTGTATGGAATTGTCTTTTGGCATAGTCAGAATTGCCTGTGTTGTGGCGTGCAAAAGTACTTGTAAATGATGTAAATAAAAAACCTGCTCATTCAGATGCAGGTTTTTTTAACGGTTATTGTAAATCAACACAAAATTTAATTATCAAACAGTTAACAGAAGCAGCCACCAGTGCAATTTACAGGCTTGCTGTATAAATTATCAACATATACCTGCTACTGATAAACTGTACTTATTTATTGATGGGTACCACCATATCCCAGCCACCTTCTTCAAATATTTCTATCTCAACCATGGAAGTTCCAAAATTTAAAATACAGCGGAAAGGAAAAATAATTCCCCGGAATGTTGTTATCTCTTTATTGGTTAAAGCATTGGAAGATTTGCTTACATATGAGCCCCTGGTAACCTGGTGTGATGTCATTACAGTTGCCGTTTGAAACGAACTGGAACTGAGTGATGCATTGTTTTGAAGACTCTCTACCGTAACAGTGAACGTCCTCTCTTTACTGCTCATTTTAGTTACCTGCACTCTTCCTATTTCGTTGGTTTTATTCGTAATCACATAAGGTTCTTCATATTCACCCCTGTAATGATCTTTTTTCCAGTAGCCGGTAACTTTTGACTCTTTACCACCTGCAAAGCTATGTAGTTCCCCTTTGCCCTCTTTTTGCCCTTTTTTCCAGCTTCCGTAATAATAATCGCCATTGGGCCAGGTGTACTTACCCTTTCCTTCGGGCAGGCCGTTTTTAAATTCACCATCGTAAGTATGTATGCCTACCGCTTTGCCGGTACCGTTGGCTTTGCCGCTTTTGCATTCCCCGTCGTACGTACCCTTTAACGAGTCGGCCAGTACTTTACAATCAGTGTTTTGTGCAGTAGCAGCAGTTACGCAGATGATTAAAAAAAGGGTTGAAAAAAAATGTTTCATAAAAGTAGTTTTGTGTTAAAAAAGGGTTTGATTGAATAACTGTAATTTTACAGCTTCATAATGTATCGCTAACCTAAATACAGCTACTATAAAAGTAATGATTAAAAAAATACAAAAACCTGTTTATTTTGTTCTGCTTCTGTTAAATATTTCGTTTTGTTCTGCACAGTTCTTTCCTGCTAAAAATTATCCTAAAGGTTATTTTGTATACCCGGTTATTGCCACACAGTCATTGTCTGCAAATTTTGGGGAATTAAGGTCTAATCATTATCACATGGGGCTGGATTGCCGGACTGACAGGGCTCAAAACAAAAAAGTACTGGCAGCGGCAGCCGGATATATTGCCAAAGTAAAAATTGAACCCTGGGGTTTTGGCAGGGCTATTTATATCAACCATCCCAATGGACTTACAACACTATACGCCCATTTAAATGATTTTTATCCCGAGCTTGAAGATTATATAAAAGAGCAGCAGTATAAATTAAAAAGCTGGCAGGTATATCTTGATATCCCTGAAAATTTATTCCCGGTTACCAAAGGAATGTTTATTGCCTACAGTGGAAATACAGGTGGTTCTATGGGGCCACACCTGCATTTTGAAATAAGGGATACTAAAACCGACAAAGTTTTAAACCCATCCTTATTTGGGTTTCCAATTCCTGATAATGTTGCACCCGATGTTTATCGCCTGGCGGTTTACGACAGGTGTAAAAGTACTTACGAACAAAGCCCGCAATTATATACACTTAAAAAAGTAAATGGTAAATATGTAACCAGCCCTGCTTTATTGGTTGCTAAAACAGATAAAGTAAGTTTTGGTATTTCGGCAAATGACAGATACACCGGGTCCAGCAACCGCAATGGTATTTATGAAACCGTTTTGTACGAAAACGATAAACCCATTGTGGGATTTCAGTTAGACAGTATTGGTTATGATGAAACCCGTTATTTAAATGCTCATATTGATTATACATACCGAAGTAAGGGTGGTTCTTATATTCAGCATATCTCAAAACT
>JBATAS010000210.1:0-8613 GCA_049661965.1 Ferruginibacter sp.
ATATGGGTATTATTACAACGGCAACAGATTTGGCCAAATGGATCATTGCATTAGAGGGTGGAAAAATTTTGGACAACGAATCTTTGCGTCAAATGTGGACTCCTTGTAAACTAAAGAGTGGTTTTGAACCAATGGACGCTTATGGCAGTTATAGTTATGGATATAGTTATGGATTAGGTTGGGAATTAAACTGTCATAATGGATATATAGAAAATGGCCATGGGGGTGATTTCATGAATGGTTTTTCGGCAAAATTTGTACATTTTCCAGAGAAAAAACTGACGGTGGTTGCACTTACTAATTTACAACCCTGGAAAATTTCGCAACCAGGAGTGGATGTTTACAAGATGGCAGGTTTTTATGTGCCCGAATTGAATGCAATTGACCAATTTCAAACAGCATCAACCGCAGACAGTAGCTTGAATAATATTGTGTATACTTTCTATAATCAATTGATGAGTAAAGGAGAGTTTGATACTTCGGTGGTTACTATAAATTTCAAGGACAGAACAATTCCAATTGTCAAGAATTTATCTACCGGAAAAGTACCTGATGCCAAACCAAAAATTAAAGTGAGTTATATAAAAACAGATAGGATGGCAAATAGGGATCTTGTACGATGGGGAGCGATTGTAAAAAAAATCAACTACTACAAAATTACGGAAGAAAACAAAACACCAACATACATGGCTATCTATTTTACAGCTGAAAATAAGATAGCTGATATATCGTATTAGAGAATTGTGATTTTGTGTCCAGCTTTAAGCAGAAGGAAAGCGATTTCAAAAATATTAAGTATAACTATTAAACAGCACGAACCGCTAACATTGGGTTTTATGGGAGCTCCTTTCAGTGATATAACATTATATACTCCAATTCCCTACTCTGTTGGGACACCTGAATATATTGAAGATGTTTCACTGCAAAACTTTGTAAGTAACTTGTATGTTCAAAATATGAACGGTTACAAACCACCAAAGACAAGCCGAATAACTATTCACCCAGCTTATCATGAAATTTGGAATAGAACATGGAAGACTGGTTCGATTGTAGCTATTGCACCATTCTTTAGTCTTGACAAATATTTTTTTCCCCGCATAGATAGTTACGGCACCGCTGCCTGGGCTTTCTTATTTAAATCAGTAACTTAACAGCACAAAACAATCCCAAAATGGAATACCAACCCATCTGGTCCCTGGTCTTTACTGCTCACGTTAAAAATTTATTCATTCATGACAAGTAAAATCATTTTTCTGATCACGCTGCTGGCATACGCTGTAATTGTAAGTCAGTCATTCATGTACATCCTTTCTTTAAAACAAGTGCAGCTTAACCTGAATGCCAACGCTTATACAGAAATGCGGAAATTATTAGATACTAATATGAGGGCAAATTTTAAGTATGTAATTTATGTGGCGCTGCTGGCAAATCTGTTACTGGTAATTGTAAACATTAAAACTCCAACTAGTTTGCTTTTTATTGCAGCCTGCATAAGCTTTGTTGCATTGATTGTTGATGTACTGCTGACAGTGAAAGGCAATTTACCCATTAACGATATTATCAACAGTTGGTCGGCAGATAATTATCCCTCAAACTGGACCGACATCAGAGACAGGTGGCTTACTGTTTTTCAATACCGGCAAATAGCCAATATCACTGGATTCATATGTTTGTCGGTTGCAACTGTATTTGGCTCGAGGTAAATTTTTACCAGCAATTTCTTTAACGCAGACGTTGCCCCAACTGGCAAGTGTTCCCTTCCCAATTAATTAATAAACAGCAGAACTATTGCCCTCTTCCACAACAATGTTTCTCTCCAGAATTATAAATAAGCCGGGAACGTTGCGGATTTTTAGTACACAACAAGACTAAATTTATTTTTAATCTGCTAAATATTTACTAACAGCATTCTTATCTTCACATTTTACGTTTTCCAATTTAAAAAACAATATGACAAACAACGAAACAATAGAAATACCCGAAGTAAAATTCGACGCAAACGGAGAATTAATAATTACAGCTTCGGCAACATCATCTGAACACGACTTTGATTTTTTTGAAGGCAAGTGGAAACTGCATAACAGAAAATTAAAAAGCCGGTTAACTGATTGTACAGAATGGACAACATTTGAATCAACGCAGGAAATGTACCGGGTGCTGAATGGTATCGGTAATATTGACAACTTCCTGGCAACATTCGACGGAAAACCATTTGAAGGAATGTCAGTCCGGCTTTTCAATCCCAAAACCAGGCTGTGGGCTATTTACTGGGCCGACTCGAATGAAGGCATATTACAACCGGCAGTTTTTGGTTCCTTTGAAAATGATATTGCACACTTTTTTACTAAAGACAGTTTTAACAACAAACCAATACTTGTTGTTTTCCGTTGGGATACAAGAGATAAGGATAATCCAGTCTGGAGCCAGGCATTTTCGGAAAACAATGGAAAAACATGGGAATGGAATTGGTATATGTATTTCAGCAAATTTGTAAACTAACGACACAATGAACAGCCAACTACCGTTAATCATTTTCGTTTTTTAGTCCATAGTAAATTTCTTAATTTACCTGCTCCCCTGTAGAAAATTTTTATAACCCCGTCATTCTATTTTATAAAACAACCGCTGTATGAAAAATGATCAACAAAAAAACAAAAGCAGGCGCAGGTTTTTACAAACAGGCTTAACCCTTGGTGCCATGATGCCGTTGCTGGGTAAACCATTTATAAGCACTGCCAATGCTGCCCAAGCTGCTGATGCAAGAGCCGTAGAAAAAGCATTGCATCCGCTTAAAATACTTATACTGGGTGGCACCAGTTTTTTAGGGCCACAACAGATTGCCTACGCACTTAACCGGGGCCATAGCATCAGCACTTTTACCAGGGGCAAAACAAAACCTACTGTACAAAAAGACATTTTCTCGGAAGTGGAACAACTCATTGGCGATAGAGAAAATAACCTGGTTGCCCTGCAGAACCGTAAATGGGATGTTGTAATTGATAATTCGGGCAACCGGTTAAAATGGGTAAAAGATGCCGTTGCACTGCTTAAGGATAATGTTGATGTATATATGTACACTTCTTCAACGGGTGTATATTATCCTTACCTGGGTAAAGATATCAGGGAGAATACAAAACCTGTTCTACAGGTTCCTGCAGGTATTACACAGGTGCAAAAATATGAGTACGACTATGGGGTAATGAAGGCCAACAACGAAATAGAAGTGATGAATGCTTTTGGTAAAGAGCGTTCCATTATTGTACGCCCTACATACATGATGGGGCCCGGCGACCAGACCGACCGTTTTACTTATTGGCCCGAAAGGCTTGCCCGTGGCGGAGAAATTATGGTACCCGGCAAAGCTGATGACCCCGTACAATATATTGATGTACGGGATGTAGCTAACTGGATGATAAGACTGGCCGAAAACAGGAAAGCTGGTATTTACAATGCAGTAGGACCAGCTTCGGCTACCGGTATGCATGCTTTTGTATATGGAGTTCATGCAGCATTTAATTCGCAGGCATCGTTTGTTATGATACCCGATTATGATTTTTTAACCAAACACAATGTGCTTGACCCCGTTCCATGGATTATGCCCGTGGGTGACAATGCAGGTTCATCACTGGTGAATAATAAATTTGCCATTGCCAACGGCCTCACATTTACCCCGCTTGCCCAAAGTGCCAGAGATATACACGACTGGTGGAATTCTAATGCGGTATCGGATGAAAAACGTAATAAACTGGTTTCGGGAGATAATTCGCTGATGAAAAACGAAGCCTCAATTATTGCCGACTGGAAAGCCAGGAAATAAATGTTCGGCTTATTCAATAAATGCTGCCATCCTGTCACAAATTGCCTGTTTTAAACTATCTTTGCTGCTCTAAAAAAAGTGAGTAATGCTGGACATAGTGACAAATAAGGAACATGATGAGGCCAGGCAGGGAGAAACATTTGCGCCCTTTGCCAATGAGGTAAATCCATATAAAAAGCATTTTTATATAGAAAGTTATGGCTGCGCCATGAACTTTGCCGACAGCGAAGTGGTTGCTTCCATTTTACTGGATAACGGATTTGGCGCCACCAGCAATTACAAAGAAGCCGATCTTATTTTTATCAATACCTGTTCCATCAGGGAAAAGGCCGAGATCACTGTAAGAAAAAGATTAACCGAATTCCGGAGTATTAAAAAAGAAAGGCCCGGTATGCTGGTTGGTGTTTTGGGTTGTATGGCCGAGCGGTTAAAGGCTAAATTTATTGAGGAAGAAAAACTGGTTGATATAGTTGTTGGTCCCGATGCCTACCGCACACTCCCTGGCCTTATTGAAGAAGCCGAAACCGGGCAAAAAGCCGTAAATGTTTTATTAAGCCGTGATGAAACCTATGCAGATATTGCACCCATTCGTTTAAACAGCAATGGCGTTACTGCATTTGTAAGCATCATGCGTGGCTGTAATAATATGTGTTCGTTTTGTGTGGTGCCGTTTACAAGAGGAAGAGAACGCAGCCGTGATGCCGCATCCATCATAGCAGAATGTAAAACTTTATTTGACGATGGATACCGGGAAGTAACCTTGCTGGGACAAAACGTAGATAGTTATTACTGGATAGATGAACAAAAAGACGAACGGGTAACCTTTGCCATGTTGATGGAAAAAGTGGCACTGATCTCTCCCCTGCTCCGTGTTCGTTTTTCCACATCGCATCCAAAAGATATTACCGATGATGTGTTACATACCATTGTAAAGTATGATAACATCTGTAATTATATACACCTGCCGGTACAAAGCGGCAGCAGCCGTGTGTTGCAGATGATGAACCGTACTTACAGCCGTGAATGGTATATCGCTAAAGTAAACCGCATCAGGGAACTCATTCCCGATTGTGGTTTATCAACAGATATGATAACCGGCTTCTGTACCGAAACCGAAGAAGATCACCAGCAATCATTAAGCCTGATGGAATATTGTAAATATGATCTGGCTTATATGTACTTCTACTCCGAAAGGCCGGGAACACTGGCTGCACGGCGTTTTGAAGATGATGTGCCGCTGGATGTAAAGAAAAGAAGGCTGCAGGAAATGATTGACCTGCATCGCATACATTCTTTGCAAAGCATGCAAAGAGAAGTTGGTAAAACTTTTAAAGTATTAGTAGAAGGTGTTTCTAAAAAAAGTGAAGACGAACTGTTTGGAAGAACCGATCAGAATAAAGTGGTTGTGTTTCCAAAAAACAATCTAAGTCCCGGAGAGTACGTAACTGTCAAAATTGTAAAATGTACTGCTGGCACACTTATTGGCTCAATCATAAAAACTAATTAAATCAAACACTTAGTGCAACTTTGTGCCTTCGTGTCTTTGTGGTAAAAAAACATGGAATTACAATCAATAAAAAACCGCTACGGTATCATTGGTAACTCACCCGGCCTTAACCATGCTTTGCATGTGGCGGTACAGGTTGCCAATACCGATCTGAGCGTACTAATTAATGGAGAAAGCGGAGTAGGTAAAGAAGTTTTCTCACAGATCATTCATTCGCTGAGTGCAAGAAAACACAATCCCTTTATCGCCGTAAACTGCGGCGCTATTCCCGAAGGCACTATCGACTCGGAATTATTCGGTCATGAGAAAGGTTCCTTTACCGGTGCTGTTGATAACCGCAAAGGTTATTTTGAAACCGTAAATGGTGGTACCATTTTCTTAGATGAAATTGGAGAACTGCCGCTGGGTACGCAGGCCCGTTTATTACGGGTGTTGGAAGCCGGTGAATACATCCGTGTGGGCAGCAGCAAAGTACAAAAAACAGATGTAAGGGTTATTGCCGCCACCAATAAAGAACTGATTGAACATACACAAACCAACAGGTTCAGAGAAGATCTGTACTATCGTTTAAACACAGTGCCCATAAGGGTTCCGGCGCTTAGGGAACGGAAAGAAGATATTTATTTACTGTTCCGGAAATTTGTAACCGATTTCTCTGACCGCTACAAAGGCACACCCGTACAACTGGATGATGGGGCTAAAGAGGTGTTAATTAACTATCCCTGGCCGGGTAATGTGAGGGAATTGAAGAATATTGCAGAGCAGATATCAGTGCTAAGCCAGGATAAAACGATCAATGCAACAACCATGCAGGGCTTTTTACCCGAACATAATTATTCACGATTACCGGTACTGGCCGGCGGCGCAGGTTCGGTAAGCCAGACAGAGTTTGCCAACGAAAGAGAAATATTGTACAAGCTTTTTTTCGACATGAAAAAAGATGTGAACGAACTGAAGAAAATGTTTTTCGATCTGTTGCAGAATCCGAATATTGCACAGTTTACAGAAACGCATGGGCATGCACCGGTTTATAACGACCAGTCGTTTGCAGAGTTGAAGAATAATACAGGCATGAATTCTTCGCAACCCGTATTCCTGCCCCGCAATAACAATGATACCATTGACCATCATGAAGACGTGGAAGAATCGCTGAGTATTGTTGATAAAGAAAGAGAACTGATCATAAAAGCATTAAAGAAACATAAGGGCAAACGTAAAGATGCTTCGCTTGACCTGGGTATAAGCGAAAGAACTTTGTATCGTAAATTAAAAGAGTATGATATTGAAGAATAAGTCAGAAGACGGACCTTGGACCACGGACGACCGGCAACAGAACGCCGCTAACAGTGGTCGGTGGTCTGTAGTAGGTGGTCGCATTCTCTTAGCAGTAATGCTACTGAGTATTTTCAACTTTGCCACCTGCAAATATGGTTTTAAAGACTCTGCCCCCATTCCCGAGGAGGTAAAAACTTTTCGTGTAAATTATTTTGAGAACAGGGCCGATTATAAAAACCCGCAGTTGAGTCCGCAGATAACCGAAAAACTTAAACAGAAAATTATCAGCACCACCAGGCTCAGGCAAACCAACGATGATGATGCCCATTACGATATCAGCGGTTATGTATCGGCCTACTATACCAGCAGCACCGGTATCAGTAACAACAACACCAGTTTAAACCGTTTAACAGCTACCTTTCATGTTATCTTTAAAAATACACTTGATGAGAAAAAGAACCTGGAAGCTGATGTTACTTACAGTATTGACTTTGATGCCAACCTTAGTCTTACCCAGGTTGAACAGAGCAAAGGCGATGAAATTTCGAAGAACCTGACCGATGCTATTTTTAATAAGATTTTTTCAAACTGGTAATACTATGCAGAATAACCAAGCCTTTTTTGAATCGTTATTTAACCGGAATTTTTCTGATGCCGGTAATGCCAATTTTCTGAAAGAGATAACAGCAGCACATCCTTATTTTTCCCCGGCACAGTTTTTCCTCTTGCAAAAAACCGAAGCCGGAGCTGAGGATTTTGAAAAGCAGGCTAATAGAACAAATATCCTGTTCAATAATCCGTACTGGTTACATTTTCAGATTAAACAAACCAGGCCCGATAACAGCGTAGCTGATAAAATTATTGAGCAGATAACTGAGGAAGAAGAAATACCCGACAATGTATCAACAACCGAAGTTTTAGAAATTAATACTGAGCCGGTAAATGAATTACCTGATGATACTGAGGCTGCAGAAGAAGCTGATATGGAAACTGAAATAGAGCCGATGAAGATAGAATTGAAAATGCCGGCTGAAAAAACAAACCTGACCGAAGCCATGCTTTTTGAGCCGATGCACATGGTTGATTATTTTGCATCGCAGGGTATTAAATTAACCGAAGAAGTACAAACTGCCGATAAACTGGGTAAACAACTGAAAAGCTTTACCGAATGGCTTAAAACAATGAAGAAAGTGCATCTTGAAAATGAGGCAGAATCGAACGGCCATACCGATGATAATGTACTGGCGATGGCCGAAAACAGTAATACAAGTGCCGAGGTACTTACCGAATCAATGGCCGAAGTATTTGTCAAACAGGGAAAAACGGGAAAAGCAACTGAAGTATACCAAAAATTAAGTTTGCTCAATCCTGCCAAAAGCACTTACTTTGCAGCCAAAATAGAAAACTTAAAAGGATTATAATATGTTAGTTTTATTTGGAATTTTAGTGATTATTGCCTCTGTGATATTAGGATTGATTGTTTTGATCCAGAACCCTAAAGGCGGTGGCTTATCCAGCAGTTTTGGCGGATTTGGTAATCAGATCATGGGTGTTAAACAAACTACCGATGTACTTGAAAAAGGTACCTGGTTATTTGCCGGTATAGTTGGCGCTCTTTGCCTGTTATCGCCTGCATTTATACCTAAAGATGGCGAAGGTTCTGCCCCAAATAAAGGTTTGATTGAAAATGTATCAACCAAAAACCCTCCGGCAACTGCCCCGGCAAATACTGTAACTGTACCGGCAGTGCCCGACAGTAATAACCCTAAATAATTTTTTTACAAAATATTCAGAACCCCGTTGTTAACCGACGGGGTTTTTTCTTTTACTTTGTTTCTATGAAGAAAAAAATAATTACCGGTATAATATTCATGCTGTTGTTGGTTGGCAGTTATGCTGCCTGGCAGGTTTTCGGGCCAACAGTATCATCCCCGGCAGGAAAATATTTTTATATTAAAACAGGATCAGTTTATGGCGATGTAAAACAATCGCTGGTTGATGAAAAGATAATTGG
>JBATAS010000211.1:0-6421 GCA_049661965.1 Ferruginibacter sp.
CCTGAAAATAGCACTCACAGCTTCTCCTGCTTTCTCCAAAGAATTGAAAGGCACCAGCATTAGCAAATCATATTTTGGAAATGGCAGGAGCTTTAAAACAATCTTTGTAACAATACCTAAAGTTCCTTCACTGCCCACTATTAATTGTGTTAAATTATAGCCGGTTGAATTTTTTAACACATTGGCGCCGGTCCACATAATTTCACCGGTTGGTAAAACAATTTCAAGGTTCAATACATAATCTTTTACCACACCATACTTTACTGCCTTGGGGCCACCACTATTCTCAGCAATATTACCTCCAATAAAACAACTGCCTCTGCTGCTGGGGTCGGGCGGATAGAACAGCCCTTTTTCTTTTACAGCATCCTGCAGCACTTCGGTAATAACACCCGGTTCGGTAGTTACCTGCAGATTGCGTTCATCAATATCTAAAATCGAATTCATTCGCTCCATCGACAATAAAACACCTCCCAGATGGGGTAATGCTCCCCCGCTTAAACCTGTACCGGCACCCCGGGGCGTAACAGGAATGCAATGCTCATTACACAATTTCATCACGGCACTTATTTCTTCTGCTGTGCGGGGTTTTAGTACTATATCCGGCAGAAAATGGAGATTCTCCGTTTCGTCGTGTGCGTAATTGTTCAGACTTTCTTCATCTGTAAAAACATAGTTGTCGCCAACAACCTTCTTAAACATTTCAATAAACTCCTGTGTCTTTGTTTTTTGCTGTATTGCCTGCATGTAACATTATTTGTGTAAAAATCGTATAAAATACTGAGTTGATAAAATGATGTTGGCCAAAGCTTAATCCTGTAAAATTGTTAAACTTTATTAACGCATTGCAAAAAACAAAACTGCTGATTATATTTGTTACGAAGTAATTCGTATTTATTTTTTTAACCAAATAAAGTATAGCCATGAAAGATTTTATTTTAAAAAACAGAAATGCCCTCACGGGCACAATCGCCATCTTATTGATTGGCGCCATTACCATGTCCTTTCAGGACTCCCCATTCAGTTACAGAATTGTGCAGCCAGAAAATTTTGAAATGTACGACTGCTCTTCCGACACGGTACCTGAAAAAGATTTTGACCGTTCCATGAAGATGAAAGATTTTGACAGGTTACAAACCGATCTGGATAAATCCTTACAACAGGTGAATGAACAAATGAAGGACCTTGATTTTTCTGCCATGAAAAAAGAGATTGAATCTTCATTAAGATCTGTTGATATGGAAAAAATAATGAAAGATGTGGAACTTTCACTGAAGAACATTGATCTGGATAAGATGCTGGCGAGTATCAGCAGTTCTTTAAAAGAAATTGATGTGGAGTTTAAAAGCGAAGAAGTTGAAAAAGCTATGCTTGAAGCAAAAAAGGAAATAGAAAAAGCAAAACTGGAAATAAAAGATATAGACAAGGATGCTATAAAAAAAGACCTTGAAAAAGCCAAGCTGGAAATGGAGAAAACTAAACTGGAGCTGGACAAAATAGATATAGCTAAAATAATGGATGAAGCCAGGGTTGGGATTGATAAGGCAAAAGAAGAATTAAAACTGACCAGGGAAATGTTTAACGAAATGGAAAAGGAAGGTTTGATTGATTCAAGAAAAGGTTTTACTATTGAATACAAAGACAAAAACCTGTACATTGACGGAAAGAAACAATCAGAAAAAACAACAGATAAATACCGCAGGTATTTTAAAATTAAGATAGACAAAGACTGATAAAAAGAAAAGCCATAAAAAAAGTGTCCCGGTTTATTACCGGGACACTTTTTTTATTAGGTAATCCTAAAATTTAGGACAGATAGACTGCCTGTCTACATTATCAGGATAAAATCCTTTTTTTATAAGACTGATTTCGGTAGCGCCTCTGTAACTGTTGAATTTACTGAGTGAAGATAAGGTTACATCGTAACTGAAAACCAATTGAAAATTATTCAGTTCGAAACCTACCATTGGTGCAATGGCATCGCCAAGGCGGTAATACACGCCGGCAATTAATTGTTTTTCGCCAAACTCACTCAGGTTATAATTTGCATTAATTCCAAAAACAAGCTCAGTTGCTCTTGCCTGTGTTGAGAAATATGCATTGGGATTAACAATCACCCGGTCGTTAACTTTTAGTATAGCATTTACAAAGCCCGTATGCCTGAAGGGTATACGGCCATTATTGGTTTTATCATCAAAGAAAGTTTCCCTGGGCCTGTTTACATGTTGTATAGAATATCCTGCGTTGATGTACACATTCTCATCAGGAAAATAAGCATAGTTCATACCGGCATGCACATCAAGATAACTTACATTGTTATTGGTTAATACAACTGAAGTAGGTAATGTATTATCAAAAAACTTGCCGTCGAACTGGTCAGGAAATTTAAGTTTGGTTTGATCAATTCGCTTATTGGCCCAGCCAATATTAAAGCCTGCCGAAAGCAGACTGCTCAGGCCCAGCATTTGATGATATGCCACCGAACCATAAACCTTTGTACTGGTTAAACTGCCGCTGCCAGCCTCGTCGTTAAGCAATACTGCGCCAACACCAAGCCAGCCATTTTCAAGTTTATCCCTGAAAAGCTGGGCATCGGCAAATACACTGATGGTTTTGTAAGGTACCGTCATTACAGCACTCCATTGATTACGGTAATTGGCACCAATCCGGTAATCGGCATCAGGTATAAATCCCGTATTGGCCGGGTTAGTTGTAAGTGGCGAATTGAAAAATTGCGAAAAATGCAAATCCTGCCCCTGCACATAAATATTTACCTGCAGACTTATAACCATCACTAACAATATTTTATTCAATTTCTTCATTACTATATTTTCAATTACTCTTTAACGCAACAGGGTTATATCTCCTGTTTTACGCAATTTAATACCATCTGTAAATTCTACATCCAGTGCATACGTATAAACATCCATGGGTTGCAATGCTCCTTTAAATGTTCCATCCCAACCCTCGTTTCGGTTAGTAGTTGCAAAAACTACCTGCCCCCACCTGTTATAAATTTTCCAGTTCAATTTACCAATACCAAATCCTTCAACTTTTACAACACTGTTCTTACCAAAGCGGCCGGGCGTAAATGCATTCGGCACATCCAGCAAAGGTTTAATAATGATTGGTACATCCTGAGTAATACTGTCAATACAGTCTGCATCATTAAAAGCATACAATGTAGCCTGGTAAACACCGGTGGCATTATATAAATGCGATGGATTTGCCAGGGTAGATCCTTCACCATCGCCAAATTCCCAAACATACCGGTTTGCACCTACAGAAAGATTTGTAAACTGTGTTATGGTGTTTTCAACCGGCGGGTTGGGTGTCCAACTGAAATTTGCAGTGGGTATAGGATATACTGTAATGGCAAAATAGCCAGATGTATCTACTTTATTACAGGTAGTGGTATCACTGGCAATCAACCGTACATTATAAGTACCGGTAGCGGCATAAATATGTGTGGGTTCAAAATCGGTTGAAAAAGTACCGTCCCCAAATTCCCATAGCCAGTCTGTTCCGCCAAGCGATAAGTTTTCGAACTGAGCTGTATAAGGCACACAACCGCGATTGGGTGTTGCAAATATTGCTTTTACATTAGGACTGATACGTACTGTTTTTTTAGCTGTATCAGGTGCATTACAAAATGTTGTATCATCCACTATGAGGGTAACAATATAACTACCTGTGGATGGATAAGTATGAATTACCGGGCCAAAACCTGAGCGTACTTTAGCTGAGCCATCGCCAAAATCCCATATAAAAGATTGGTTAGTAAAAGTTGGTACAGTTGCAGTAGTAAGGTTTGTAAACTGGTAACGGAGACTGTTACAGGAATCTAATTTAAAGAACGAAAAATCTGCATCAACTATATTATTACCCACTTTTACGGTTATGTATGCAGTATCAGAAATATTACAGGTGGCCGAATCAATAGCTATAAGCCTTAATTGGTAACTTCCTACCAGCGTATAGGTATGTGAAACTGAGTTATTGGGTGCAAAAGTTGTATCATCTTTAGGCGTACCATCACCATAATTCCAGATATACATTTTACCCTTTGCCAGTGTATCGGTAAACTTAATAGTTAATGGCACACAACCTATCGTATCTATCACCCCGGCTATAGTAGCTTGTACGCTGGCACCAACACCGGCAAAATTCATTTCAATTTTTACAGCAGCCTGGTTACAATTTATTGAATTGTTTGTTCGGGACCATACACCCGGAGTAGTTGGAAAAAGGTTTCCGTTTTGACCACAACCGCATATTGCCTGGTAAATGACTCCATTTGCATCAAAGCGGCTGGTACCACCATCCACATGATCTCCCACACTTCCATTTTGCCCAAAATGACTGCCAAAAAACTGGCTTTGTGCATTTTTTTCCAATACAAAAAAGTAAAAGTCGGCACCATCTGCAGCAGGAATACCTGGTAGTGGGTTAACTTCAGGTAAACCAAATGTACCAGCCGAAGGAAATTCTTTTTGGATATTAATACCTCCACCCCAGCCCGAAACATATACATTCTGACAGCGGTCAACTAAAAATGCTACCGGCGACAGGTTTGGTACTGATGCTGCGGTTCCAAATACTGTTGAATAAACATAGGCCGATAAGTTGGGCTGCAGCTTACTGATAAACTGCTTACTGCCCGGGTTACTGAAAGCAGCATTAACCACCGGCCAGCTGCCTGTTGTTGTACCCATAATATAAGGGAAGCCCAGTTTATCAAACTGAATACCATAAACAAGGTCGTTTCCGCCTGTACCCTGGTAAGTTGTTTTAATAAGCGCCGATCCATCATTGGCAATCTGCGTTATAAACCCATCAGTAATACCACCGGCATATGCAGGCTGCAACACAGCAGTTTTATCTCCCGGCAAATCTGAACTGGTTGTACCTCCTGCTACATAAATATTACCAGAAACGGGATCCTGCGAAAGCACAAAACAGGCATCATCACCACCGCCTCCAAAAAAGGTTGCAAACAACTTGGTTGACAGATCAGGAGTGTATTTAAGAATTACCCCGTCCTGCCGGCCTCCGCCAAATATGGCTTGTATAGGTGTGCCCGCTGTAACCGGAAAATCGTTTGATTGTGTACAGGAAGCCAAGTAAATATTACCTGCTGCATCTACTATCACTTCGCTACGGGCATCATCACCATAATTACGGCGTGTAGCATCGGCTCCTTCAGCACCAATATATTTACCCCTGATATTTACACCATCATCGGCAGTACCTCCAATACGTACTGCTCCTAAAGAGGTAGTGCCCGAAGCGTTTAATTTTGTTATTACAATATCATAATCAGTTCTTGCCCCTGATCTGATGGGTGTACCGGGATAATTATTAGAAGATGACCGGCCGGCAATAATTAAATTCCCCTGTGCATCGCAGATCATACTATGTGGCTGCTCATTACCCGACCCGCCTATATAGGTTGCATATAACCTGTTTGCTCCGTTATCCGAAAATTTTATAATAGCTATATCATAAGGCCCGTTACCATCTTCATTTAAACCGCCGGCAAAAACAGTTTGATAAGCCCCCGGAGATACGGGATATCCGGTGCCAAAAGCAATTCCGCCGGCATAAAAGCTTCCATCGGGACCTGGAGTTGCGGTATAACCCCAGTTATCCTGGGTACTTCCTGTAAAAGTTGAAAAAATTAAAGTAGGATCGATAACAACAGTTGTATTGGGGTCGTAATCATCTGCATTAAAACGAACAATATTATTCTTTACAACATATTTACAGTTTACGGTTTTACGGCTGCCATCCACTACCTGATAGCTGTACGGATATAATTCTTTTATACTGCCCACAGAAGTTTTTATAAGCAGCTCCTTATTCTTTACCTGTATTTTATCGGTACCCGAATATTGCATAGCAATAGCATTAATATTGCCCCCGGGATGAACGATAATATCGTATTTCATATTTCCGGCATCGCTGTAATACCTTACATCAATATTGGGGTAAACATTTTGATAGGTAACAGCCTGGGCAATTTTACAATCGGACGCCCATTTTGACTGATCGCTACCAATAAAATAATTATTATGATAAGCCTGTATCTTATCAGGAATATTTTGTGCAAAGGATGATGATGCTCCAAGGAATTTAACTTTATACGCATGAGAGTTTAAAACGATGGGCTGGCCGTTTGTGACTCTATTCGGGTTATGGCCATGCATCTGGTCCGACAGTTTTTGTAAATCATCTACATTATGCAATACAACTGTAAAACCCTGGTTCTCTAAAAAAAAGGAGCCTGTTGAAAAATCGCCCCGGTATTCCACCTTGCTGTCCCATTGTCCTTTATTCTGAATAAATTCTACCTGGGCACTTACATTTTGCAAATACATACCAGACAAAAAAAACAACAACGAACAACGCAATATTATAG
>JBATAS010000212.1:0-3844 GCA_049661965.1 Ferruginibacter sp.
GGGAAGCTGAAGAGGCTGTAGATTATGCCCGTGAGCAGGTTGCAAAGCTGATTGGTGCCGATCCGAAAGAAATAATCTTTACTTCGGGTGCTACTGAAGCAGATAACCTTGGGATTAAAGGAATTTATGAAATGTATGCAAGCAAAGGCAATCACATCATTACCGCTACTACCGAGCATAAAGCAGTTTTAGATACCTGTAAGCATATTGAAAAAATTGGCGGGGAAGTAACTTACCTGCAGGTTAATGCCGAAGGATTAATTGATTTAAAAGAACTGGAAGCATCCATTAAGCCAACTACTATTTTAATCGCCATCATGTATGCCAATAACGAAATTGGAGTAGTGATGCCGATAAAAGAAATAAGCGCTATTGCCCGTAAACACGGCGTTTTGTTGTTTACCGATGGTACACAGGCAGTTGGTAAAATACCTGTTGATGTAAATAAAGATGGTATTGATTTGATGGCTTTTAGTGCTCACAAAATGTACGGCCCTAAAGGCGTTGGCGCTTTATATGTTCGTCGTAAAAATCCAAGGGTAAAGGTTACTGCTCAAATTGATGGAGGCGGTCACGAACGTGGAATGCGTAGCGGAACGCTGAATGTACCGGGTATTGTGGGGTTTGGTAAGGCCTGCGAAATATGCATGCTGGATATGGAAGAAGATACCAAACGCATCAGTAAAATGAGGGATCACCTGGAAACTGAATTACTAAAGCTGGAAGAAGCTTATGTAAACGGCAGCCGTGAACATCGTTTACCGCATGTTGCCAATATTTCTTTTAAGCATGTAGAAGGAGAAGGTTTGCTGATGGGCTTTAATAAAAATATAGCGTTAAGCAGCGGATCGGCCTGCACATCTGCCTCTTTAGAACCAAGCTATGTATTAAAAGCGCTGGGTCTTGGCGATGATCTGGCTCACTCTTCATTACGTTTTGGTTTAGGCAGATTTACAACTGATGAACAAATTGAGTACACCATTAAAGCAATAAGTGAAACCGTTTTAAAGTTAAGAGAAATGAGTCCGCTTTGGGAAATGTATAAAGAAGGAATAGATTTGAGTACGATAGAGTGGGCGGCACATTAAAATATTTTGAATTGCTGCAATTCAAAATTTATAATTCAAAATTTAAAATAAAATAATCATGGCATATTCAGAAAAAGTAATAGATCACTACCAAAACCCAAAAAACGTGGGTACGTTGGATAAGGGAGCAAAAAATGTAGGAACCGGTTTGGTTGGCGCTCCGGAATGTGGCGACGTAATGCGTCTTCAGATTCAAGTAGATGATGCCGGTATGATAACCGATGCTAAATTTAAAACCTTTGGATGCGGCTCTGCTATTGCATCTTCATCTTTAGCTACCGAGTGGCTTAAGGGAAAAAGTGTTGATGAGGCACTGAAGATTGACAATATGGACATCGTGGAAGAATTAAACCTTCCTCCGGTAAAAATACATTGCAGTGTTTTGGCCGAAGATGCCATCAAATCTGCCATCAACGATTACCGCGTTAAAAACGGATTGGAAGAAATTAAGTTTGAGGAAAGTGTAGTTCATTAATCAATTTGGAAATTATTGATTTGATGATGTGGCAATTATTGCCGGTTTAATTTTAATCAGGTCATTTCCAAATCTTCAAATTTTCAAATCATAATGGTAGCAACAGAAAACAGCATATTCATCAGCGACAAAGCAAAAACCAAGGTGTTACAACTTATGGAAGAAGCAGGTGTGTCTGCTGATGACACTCATTTTTTAAGAGTGGGTGTTGTAGGCGGCGGTTGCAGCGGACTAAGCTATAAAATGGATTTTGATAATGAAGTAAAACCAATGGACCAGGTTTTTGAGGATAAGGGAATTAAGATCGTTTGCGACTTGAAAAGTTTTTTATACTTGGTTAATACAGAGCTTGAGTTCAGCGATGGATTAAATGGTAAAGGGTTTTATTTTAATAACCCTAATGCCAGCCGCAGTTGCGGCTGTGGCGAAAGTTTTGCAGTATAAAAGTCTATCTTAAAATATTGTATATGCCTCCCGTATTTCAGGAGGCATTTTTAATGAGACGATGTTGTAAAAAAAACCTCTGCCAGTATTGGCAGAGGAAACACTTGGTTTGGTAAACAACAGAGTTTGACTTAAAAAACTTTTTATGAAAAAATAATTAACTTAATAAACGGTTTTAATAAACCGCATATTTGCATTAATTAAAACCAAGACAATTGTTTTTTACCAAATGCTGCATCAGTAAAAGACCTGTCTGCCGTTATTAAGGTTATTTTAACCTGTTATATAGTAAATTGCAGCAATTTTATAAACTATGTGGAGCATTTGTAAAAAGGAACTTAACCAGTTTTTCAGTAACCTCACCGGCTACATTGCTATTATTCTGTTTTTATTAATAAACAGCATCTTCCTTTTTATGCTGAATGACAGCAGTATTTTTGAATTTGGTTATGCTTCGCTGGATAAATTTTTTGAGCTGGCACCCTGGATCTTAATGTTCCTGGTTCCGGCAATCACCATGCGTTCTCTCTCAGATGAATTTAAAGCCGGCACTTTTGAAATTTTAAAAACTAAACCCATAACTGCGTGGCAGATTGTTTTGGGTAAATACATTTCAATTCTGATAGTATTATTGCTGGCCATTGTGCCTACCATTATATATGTAATAACCATTAAAGCATTAAGTGCACAGGGTGGTATTGATGCCGGTGGTATTCTTGGAAGTTATATAGGCCTGTTTTTTTTAGCCGCTGTATTTGCGGCCATCGGTTTGTGCTGCAGTGGATTTACATCTAACGCAGTGGTTGCATTTTTGATAAGTGCGTTTGGTTGCCTGCTTTTGTATTTTGGATTTAATGCATTGAGTAAATTGCCTTTTTTTACAAATGGCCCCGATTATTATATTGAAATGCTGGGCATTGATTTTCACTACCGCAGCATGAGCCGTGGTGTGCTCGACAGCCGGGATCTGATTTATTTTGTCAGTGTAATTTTTCTGTTTTTATTGATCACAGTAAAAAATCTTCATAAAAAATAACCTCAACTGCTTTTAAAAAGACGTGAGCTGATATTAGCGATTATGAATTCGATGATAAAGAAAATAGGGAAAACTAAATTATGGTTATTGATAACCATAATAGCATTGTTTGCTGTAAACTGGCTGGCATCGCAGTATCATAGCCGTATTGATTTTACCAACGAAAAAAGATTTACACTTTCATCGCCAACAAAAAAAGTGCTGAGCAAGCTTGATGATGTGGTACAGGTAGATGTTTTTTTAAAAGGTGATTTCCCCAGTGGGTTTAAAAAACTGGCTAACAGCACCGGAGAAGTTTTACAGGAGTTTAAAGAAATAGCCGGAAAAAATTTACAATACCGTTTCATCAGTCCCGAGGAAGATGTAGAAGGAACAAATATTAAATGGGCCGATACATTAGCAGCACTGGGTTTCTATCCTATCAATCTCACATCGCAGGTAAAGGCAGGGCAGCAACAGCAAAATATTTACCCGGTTGCCTTTGTGCATTATAAAGAAAATATATTGCCGGTAATATTATATCAGGGTAAAACAAAAGCCATTACTTATCCCGAAATAAACAGTGCCGAAGCAATGATGGAATATAATTTCATTAGTGCAATTGATAAATTACAGCAAACCAAAAAACCTACGATTGTGTACTCCGGCGGGAATGGAGAACCAATGGATGCAAGAACCTACGATCTTTCCGAGAATGTTTTAAAATTGGATTATGAGTTTCCTCCACAGATAAATCTTAAATTAATACCAAGAATTCCAGATGTTGTTGATGTGTTGATGATAGTTAAACCAACCGAACAG
>JBATAS010000213.1:0-19927 GCA_049661965.1 Ferruginibacter sp.
GGTACAGGCTGATAAGGCAACCGAAAAAATGGTTAAGGACGGTTTAAAAGATTTTCAACTTGTTGAGTTTAACGATGTCTGCGATCTTTTCCTGGATACATCCGGAACAAAAAATAACTGGGCATTAAAATATCCCAATACCGGTTTTGTTTTTCAGGATGGGTTTAACTTAACCGGTAATGCTGGAATAGCCGTATTAAAAGATGCTTTAAAAAGATATGACCGGTTTCGCTATTTAAAGGGATTGTCTTTTACCGAGTCAAACATTGCAGCCGAAGTGCAACTGGTATTCCTGGATGCCGAAGGTAATATTGACAATGCAAAATTGCAATCAAGAACTCACTTGGGGCGATTGGAATTACAGGAAAATGACCAGGTGTTTTTGCGGATTATAAATACGGGCAACAGGCAGTTTTATATAAATATAGTAGATATACAACCCGATGGTTTTATAAACCCTATACTGCCTAACAAATATGCAAAGCTCCCCAATGGAAACCCCAGTCCTATAACTGTTGAAGATTGCCTGGTAGGCAGATTAGATACGGTGCTGCTCCGCAGGTTCAGTATCAGTATTCAAAAACCTTATGGTGAAGAAACGTTTAAAATATTTCTATCGTCAGCGCCAATTGACCTGGAAGATATCTTAACCAGTAAAAATGAAAATGAAGCGGTTGCTAAAAGAGGTATTTTAAGCGGGCTCGAAAAAATATTCGTTGATTCGAACATTAATGAAGTGGGTAAACGGGGAGGCGCTGTAACACTGGTAAACACTGATCAGAACGGAACTATTTTTTCTTTAAACTTTAGTATTGTACCTAAATAATCACAAGCTTAATTTAATAAGCTTTGTAATTGATGAAGTGTAATGTATTTTTGATATTGAAAACATTCTGCTTATCCTGTACCTGCACAGTATCTAAAAAAACAAGTCATATTCTTCATTCCCCCACAGTTTAATCTTATATTGCTGCATTGTTAAATAAAATAAAATCAAAGCATGGGAACTTTTGCCGATTTTGTAGATGCTGCTAACGCCATTATCTGGAGTAAGGCACTTATTTTTTTATTGCTGGCTGTGGGTATATACTTTTCTGTCCGCATGCGCTTTTTTCAGGTAAGGCTGTTAAAAGACATGGTTAAACTTTTGTTCCAGGGCGATAAATCAAAAGCCGGTATTTCATCTTTTCAGGCATTGGCTGTTTCCTTGTCGGGCAGGGTAGGTACCGGAAATATTGCCGGTGTGGCCACCGCTATTTTTATTGGCGGCCCCGGAGCTATTTTCTGGATGTGGATGGTGGCTTTCCTGGGTGCCGGTTCTGCATTTGTAGAATCAACACTTGGACAGATATTTAAAAGAAAAGAACGGGGTGAATATCGCGGCGGCCCGGCATTTTATATTGAGAAAGGATTTAAAAACAGAAAAATAGGAAAATGGTATGCCGTAATATTTGCTGTATCTACCATATTGGCTTGTGGATTATTATTACCGGGTGTACAATCTAACAGCATTGCAGCAGCCGTAAAAAGTGCTTTTGCTATTAAGTTTGAATGGACAGGAATATTACTTGCTGTTTTGCTTGGCCTTATTATTTTTGGTGGAATTAAAACCATTGCTACCGTAGCGCAGTGGGTTGTTCCATTTATGGCTTCTGCATATATTTTAATGGCAGTAGTTATCCTGATCATTAATTACGACCAGATCCCTGAGGTTTTCATGCTCATCATCTCCAGTGCGTTTGGAGCTAAAGCTACTTTTGGTGGTATTATCGGCGCCATGATAACCATTGGTGTAAAACGTGGAGTGTACAGTAATGAAGCAGGGCAGGGTACAGGCCCACATCCGGCAGCGGCTGCCGAAGTATCGCATCCGGCCAAGCAAGGTTTGGTTCAGGCCTTTTCAGTTTATGTAGATACTTTATTTGTTTGTTCTGCCACTGCATTCATGATTCTTATTACCGGTATGTACAATGTACAGGGGCCCGATGAAAAATTGATTGTTGACAATGGCGTTTATTATATGCAGGATGGCACTAAACATGTTGATGGTAGTCCTACTTATACGCAGGCTGCAATTGATAAGGCCTTTGGCGATCATGAAACCTTTGACGAAGCCTATATTGGTACAGGCAGTTATTTTGTTGCGATAGCTCTCTTCTTTTTTGCCTTTACCACTTTGCTTGCTTACTATTATATTGCCGAAACCAATGTGGCTTACTTAACGCAAACCCGTGGCGGCCCTTTGCTCATGCTCTTGCTGAAGTTTGGTATTATGGCAGCTGTATATATTGGTTGTGTGCGTACTGCAAAAATTGCCTGGGATCTTGGAGATATGGGAGTAGGTATTATGGCATGGTTGAATGTTATTGCCATCATCATTCTTCAACGGCCTGCGCTGCTGGCTTTAAAAGATTATGAAAAGCAAAAGAAGGAAGGAAAAGATCCGGTATTTGATCCGGTTGCATTAGGTATTAAAGATGCAGATTTTTGGGAGCATGAATATCAAAAGGAAGAGAAAAAATCATAAAATATTTTATATTAAAAAGGTCAGTGTTTTTTACACTGACCTTTTTTTGACGAAGAAATCCTCGCAATTTTTATTTAACCTTACTGAAATCCAGATCATGAAAATCGTAACTGAAATCGGTTAAGGGAGAAATGGCCCTCATTTTTAATCCGGCTGCTTTGCCTTCTTCATCAAGACTGAAATTAAGGAACGCATCAGCATCCATACTTCTGTCAGCCCATTTTACCGCAAAAGTGTTGGCTTTGTAATAAAATACTTCTCCGGTTAATTTTGGCGAACGTTTAGAATCGAACCAGGCATTACCATTTTTTATCGATATAGTTACATCACCAAACCATACATCATGGTATGTGCCGGTAAAGAGATTGATGTTTGGTTTTTCGGAAGGTTTTACGGATTGTATTTCTTTCCAGATGGAATCAACCAGTTTGTTAGCCATATCAACCTGCCCCTGTCTGCCTTTGGAATATTGCGTTACCCTGTCGGTTCCGGTAATGCCATAATAAAAATCTTTTACCTGGTTGGTTATAGAAACAAATGCGCCGCCTTCCTGCTGATTGGTTAATACAATAATTCCCAGATTTAATTCAGGTATCATTGATACCTGTGTAACCATACCTTCCAGTCCGCCGGTATGCGTAACAAGCTTATAACCTTTTTCATCGCTTACACCAAAACCAAGTGCATAGGCCGAAAAATGTGTATTGTATGGGCCGGGGCGGTAAACCGGTAATATAGTTTGCGGTGAAGTAATTTCACGATAAACAGCTTCTGAGAATAATCTTTTTGAAAGTCCTTCTCCATATTTTCCCTGGTTAAGCCAAAGCTGAACCCATTTACCCAAATCGGAAATGTTTGAATTTACACCACCGGCAGCATGACCAACTTTTACCGAACTCCGTGCAATAACCTGCACTTTACCATTTACCGGTGCATGGCCATCAATCACATTGCTTTTATCTTTCAATCTGTCAAATGATCCGGCCGTTTTGTTCATACCAAGTGGCTTAAATATTTTTTCTTCAACAAACTCATCCCAACTTACTCCGGAAGCTCTGGTAACAACTTCGCCCGCAACTATATACAGCAAATTATCATAATCGAATTTTGACCTGAAACCGGAAGTTTGTTTTAAAAACCGGAGATTATAAATAATATCCTTCAGTTCAAAATCACTGGAATCGGGAAAGAACATGAGATCGCCTGCACCTAAACCCAATCCGCTGCGGTGGGTAAGCAGGTCACGAATGGTAAATTCTTCAGTAACATAAGGGCTGTATAATTTAAACTCGGGAATATAATCCCTTACTTTGTCATCCCATTTCAATTTACCTGCATCAACCAACATACCCAATGCAGTACAGGTTATAGCTTTACTGTTTGAAGCAATGCCAAACAATGTATTTTCATCGGTTGGCAACTTTGTATTTAATGAACGTACACCATAGCCTTTTGCATGAATCAGTTTTCCGTCTTTAACAATACCTACAGCTATGCCAGGTACATCAAATGCTTTCATAGAACGCTCTGCAAGATTATCAATTTCAGTGCTGCTCAAATTCTGGCTGAAAATAGTCAGGCTGATGCTAATAAATACAAAAAGGGAAATGAGTTTACGCATAACAATTGTTTTGGTAAATATATGAATTTATATACTGCGGATTTTACAGCTTATTTTTGTTATCAGCCTATGACATTGAAAGAGAAAATATACAAACATTATCTGCAGGTAATAAATGATAAGGTTGCTATGCTGCAGCAGGTTTTAGCCGACCTTAAAGAAAGCGGAACCAATGAAACTAAAAGTACGGCAGGAGATAAGCATGAGACTGCTTTAGCCATGTTACAAATAGAACAGGCAAATACCCGGGGCCAGTTACAGGAAGTGTTGGCACAAAAAATTATACTGGAAAAAATCAACCCGGCTTTATCAGTAAGCAGTATTGTAAACGGAAGCCTTATCAAAACAAACAAAGGGTATTTCTTTATGAGCGTTGCATTGGGTAAAGCAATTGTAGATGATAAAGCTATTATTGCACTTTCGCCGCAATCTCCCCTGGGTAAAAAATTAATGGGATTAACTGCAGCTGACGCAATTGAAGTAAATGCAAACAGCTATCTTATCGAAGCCGTTCTGTAAAAACCAAAAAAAATCCGGAAAGAATAATATCTTCCCGGATTCGTATTTATTTCAATTAGTTTAGTTTGCTTTTATCACTTCGTACCAGATCTCACCATCATCCATTACTACTGGTTTGTACTGTGCATCATCAATAGTGTAATAAGTTTCGCCGTCAATAACCACGGTTTCATAGCCATCAGGTAAACTTTCAACAACGGCACCAACCGGAGGCGATACTACATAATAGTTACTTCCTCTTTGATCGTAATAAGTACCATTGTAATAATAGTAGGGATAATTATGTACGTACACTGTTCTGTAACCAACTGGCAGAATATTTATGAAGATGCCTATCGGTGGAGCACATACTGTAAACAGGTTATTGTACGGACGGTAGAAAACACCACCCCAATAACGGTATCCAAAGCCACCGAAATTTATATTAATGTAGGTAGATGGCAGGCTTCTGTAAAAACTGTTACGTCCCGGGAGATAACTGTATCTCCAGCTTGGGTTATGGGCATTATAAACAGGCCTGAAATTATTACGGTATACAGGACGATTACCTGGCCTGTTACGTGTATAAATATTTCGGTCATTATTGTAATGCCTTCTCGAAACAGTATTATTGTTACCGGGGCGGTTTCTGTTGCCGGTAACATTTCTGTTAGTATTTCTGTCTCTGTTTATTCTGTCAGGAGTTCTGTCTCTGGTAGTGTTACGACGATTATCAACTCTGTCGGAGTTAGTATTTCTATTTCTGTTAATTGTGCTGTTATTATTACGGTTTGTATTTCGGTCACGAATATTATCAGGACTTGTTCTTCTGCCGGGGTTTACATTTCTGTTGCGATCTCTGTTTGCATTGGCCTGGCTGTTATCATATCTTCTGCCCGGCGTAGAAGCTCTTTCAGATTGCCTTTGGTTTTGACTTCTGTTAGCATTATTTCTGTTTGTGGCAACATCAGGCCTTCGCTCTGGTCGTTGCATCTCCGATGAACGGTTTCCCCTGTTGTCTTGTCTTTTGGTAGATTGCCGTACTGAGTTGTTTCTGTCATTACCGCGTTCTCTGTTCTGGGCATTAACGGGATTAATATTGAAACCACATACCAGCAATATAACTGCTGTGGATACAATAGCTCGCCGGTTAAATGTGCCAACTAAGATTTTTTGTATTGTTTTCATGTATTTGTTTTTAAATGGTAAAAATTGTTGCATATTATTTTTGTTCTTTTGACTATAAATAAATGCAATTATTTAACCAGAAAGAAGCCTTTCACATAAATATAACTTTTCAAAAAAAGAAAAAAAACGCTGCTATAGGTTAAAAACTAAAGACAGCAATGGCTGTAACGGCCTGATATGGGTACTTATAAGCCAATGCTTAAATTTTATTGTACCCTCAAAGTACAATTTTACAAAGACAGGATTAACAAAACGTTTTTTTGTTTTTAGTTTTCTTTAACGCTGTTTACTGCCTTATTTTTTTGGCTGATGATAGCTGGTTGATTTTATTATTTCAAAAATCGGTAAGTCCATTTTACTAAAAATATATTCCGGGCATTACCGCCGCTAAAAGCATTGTTGAACAAACTTTTAAAAACAGGTGTATCTAAATCGCTGTAAGCATCAGGTGTGTTTCCTTCCGACCAAACTAAAAACAATTCCGATCCGGGCCTGTATTCCCACCGGATAACCAAGTTGGAGCGGAACTGAACAAAATTAAAATCAGGTTTGCCAAAACTATAGTCGGTAAAACCATCTTTGTTTTCATCAACAGAAAAAGTTCCATTATTTTCAATTATCTGGTTTGATGCGTATTGAATAAAACGATCATCATATTTTTTAGCCAATGCATTTGTTACATAAGCAAACTGGCTGTAGGTTGGCCTGGTTATAAATGGCTGTCCATAATACTGAATGGTAAGATCGGGTGTAACATTGAAGCTGAGCCGCCCTGTAAATCTGAGTGTATTTTGTTTTAACTGAGCAACAATGGTACGGGTACTGTTATTATAAGTTACATTACTTACAAACTGATCCTGTTTGCGCCAGCTGTAATCATAATTAGCGCTCAGGCTGATGGTGAGTGCATTAATGGGAACAAAATTCAAAGTAAGACCTGCATTGCTGAAATTAAGTGTATTATCAGTTCCCCAGAATTTAAAAAGGTTTATGCTGGCATAAAACTTTTTACGGAAATCGCTTGTAAGGTTGTAGCTCCAGCCAATGCCCGAAGGGCGGCGGAGGGGGCCGGCACCCCGGAGTGCATTATTTGAAATATCGTACGGGTTCCAGGTAAAGCTTGTACTGTTTTGCCAGTTGTTTTTAAAACTGCCATGGGCGTTCACATTAAACTGCGAATACATTAAATGGCCGCCATAATCCCATCTTAACCAGTGATTATAATTTAACCGGGCATTGCGAAAAATTGAAAATGGTTTTTGATAATGCAGGCCAACCCATGTAAAATGATTGATCTCGTTTGAGGTTAACATGAAACCTATATCATTTAACTCCAGTTCGGGAGACCGCAGAGTTATACCCGTTTCAAACCTCAATACCTGTCCCATTTTACCGCGTTTTCCTCCAGCCTTGCCAAAACGTAATGTGCCGCCGGTTCCGGTCAGCGATGTACGGTTTGAATCTAATGTAAATTCTTTAGCGCCCGGCCGTTGAAATAAATGTTCAAAAGATGTTTGTGTATTCAGAATAACTTCTTTGCTGCCCTGCACATGACTATACACAATATTTCCCCTGACATACCAGGTTCGGTTTTTCCAGTAATGTAAAAAGTCAATACCCGCAGAGTAAGCACTCCGGTGTAACCGATCATCTAAACCACGCTCACGGTTTACAGCTGTAAAAATGCCGCCAATGATTGTATTACCTGCATTAATATCTTTTTGTAATCTTCCTACAAAATAATTGGTAAACGGTTCAACCATTTCTTTTCTTCTTTTTCCATTACTGTCAACTGTGGCTTTTTCACGTTCAGTTACAGTTTCCAGAATGCCTATACTCCAGCCTTTTTTTGTTTTACCGCTGAATTTTGCGGCGCCTAAAATGCTTGTGTTCTGCGGATGTTTTACATATTCGCCGGCAGCAGTATTTGCACGGCCGTGCGGAGAACTTCCTATGCGACGTGAATAAAAAAGCAAATCAGAATCATAATCGCCGCCTGCCTGCGATCCGGTAAGCTGGTACTCAAAAATATTACGGCTCTCAATAAAAAAAGGTCTTTGTTCACCAAAGAAATTTTGAAATCCATCAATACGTACCTGCGACGGATCTGCTTCTACCTGCCCAAAATCGGGGTTAATGGTAAAGTCAAGAATAAGATCGTTTGTTACAGCTATCTTTCCATCAACACCTGCATTTACCTTGGTATCAAAACCATCAGCAAAAGGATTACCCGGTTCTTTTTTGTAAGTAGCTGCCTGTGCAGTAATATAGGGAGCAATTTCTACCTGGCGGTGAAAAGGAATATCTTTTAAGCCATACAGTTCGCCAAAACCACTTACCCAAACACCTGAACTTTGCGGAACTAATTGCCAGGTTGATCTTTCTTCTTTTCTAAAAAGCCGTCTCGTGACTTGTATGCCCCATACTTTGTCTTTTTCGTTCCCATATCGCAGTTGACTTAGCGGAATTTTAAATTCAGCTGTCCATCCGCTTTTACTGAGTGCCGTTTTGGCAAACCATATGGGGTTCCAGTTTTGATCCCAATTACTTCCATTATTACTTACAAACTCATCGCCCCTTACACCCGATACTGATGCGGTAAAAGAAAAAGCTGTACGCTGATCATGATAACTGTCTATATTTATTTCAACAAAATCGCCGGGGAATGCATCACGCCGTCCCATTCTTTTTTCAATCAGGTCGGGCATGCTGTCAATGCAGTTAAAGGCTACATATAAATATTTATTGTCGTACAGTATTTTAAACTGGGTAGGCTGAGAAGGAGCTTTACCTTCATGAGGCTGGTATTGGATAAAATCACCACCCCAGGGAACACTGTTCCAGGCTTCTTCCGAAGGAATACCATCTAATATAATTGCTGTACCGCTTAACCGGTTGGTTTGATATTTCTTTTTTTCTATTATAGTGTCACTCTGGTATGCTTTTACAGTTAGGGTAATAGCAGAAAATATAACTATAAGCAGGTAGATTTTGTTCATATTGCAATGTAGAAATGAAAGTTGAAGCTGGGTTGTTAAACTATTATAACGGTCATTTTTAAAGATGACTGGTTTATAGTATATCTGCTAATTGCATGTACAGACAAAGTAAACCGGAAATAGAAATCTGCTGTGAAATATAACAGCACAAATAAAAAACGTAGATTTGAAATAAAAACGATGAGCAAGTATAATGCCTTTCTGACTGTTTTTATAATCTCAGTTATTGCACTGGTAGTTTTTATCATTGCATATTTTCAGGCAATTTTCGGGCTGGCATTTTCCTTACATGAGTTAAATGGCGACGACCCCAATCCAATAGCTATACTCAGTACAATATTTAGTCCGGCGGTTGTTATATCAGGATTAATTTTAGGGATAAGCAGCCTTGTTTACCGCATTCTGGGAATTGTATATGTTGCTAAAAATAAAACCGTGACTGATGGCGAAAAAGCACTTTGGATAGTTGGCTTTATCCTCATGGGATTTATAACAGCAATCGTTTTTCTGGTTATGGCAAAAGGAAGAAAGTTTGTTGACTAAATTCGGCATGCTTTACCCTTTTACTGACAACGCTGTTTTACATTAATCCAATTAAAATATTGATCACTTTTAAATATACAGTATGAAATATGTAGTTTATGTTTTAGCCTCGGCATTGTTGTTTACGGCCTGCAACAACAACGGTGGTTCCGAAGTAAATTTTGCATCCATTGATGTGAAATACCCCGATACAAAAATGGATAGTACCGTAAAGGATGATTATTTTGGCACATCGGTGGCTGACCCTTACCGCTGGCTTGAGAATGATACCAGTGCAGAAACTGCGGCCTGGGTAAAAGCAGAAAATGAAGTAACGCAGGGTTATCTTTCTAAAATACCTTTCCGTGATGCCATAAAAAAAAGATACGAAACATTGTATAATTATGAAAAATACTCTGCCCCGTTTAAACAGGGAAACTTCACTTATTATTATAAAAACTCGGGTCTGCAAAACCAAAGTGTGTTGTACCGGGAAGCTGCTGAAAATGCTGCACCTGAAGTGTTTTTAGATCCAAACAGTTTTTCAGCCGATGGCACTACATCGCTTGCCGGTATCGCTTTCAGCAAAGACGGCAGCATGGCTGCTTATAATATTTCGGAAGGTGGCAGCGACTGGCAGAAACTTGTAGTGATGGATGCGGTTAGCAAAAAGCAAACAGGCGATACACTTGAAATAAAATTCAGTGGAGCAAGCTGGAAAGGTAATGAAGGGTTTTATTACAGTAATTATCAGCGGCCCGTATCAGGCAATGTTTTATCAGCAAAAAATGAAAACCATAAACTATATTATCATAAACTGGGCACGCCGCAAAGTGAAGACAAAGTAGTTTATGGTAATGATGCAGTACCTGTTAGGTATATAGGAGGTTATGTGAGTGAAGATGAAAAATGGCTGATGATTTCAACAGCCAATGAAACCTATGGCGGAACATTGTATGTACAGGATATTTCAAAACCCGGCTCGCCGGTAATTCCCTTGGTAACTGATATGAAAAATTCGCATGGTATTGTTGATGTAGATGAAACTAATTTCTACATACAAACAGATATGGATGCACCGACAAATAAACTGGTTATTGCTCCAATTTCAAACCCTGCAAAGGAAAACTGGAAAACAATAGTTGAAGCTAAACCAGAGGTGCTAAATGTATCGGCGGGTGGAGGTTCTTTATATTGTACTTATATGAAAGATGCGGTAAATAAAGTTTATCAATTTGACAGAACCGGAAAGCAGGTTCGTGAAATAACATTACCCGGCCTCGGTAGCGCCAGTGGGTTTTATGCAAAACAGGATGAAAAGGAACTGTATTATGTGTTTACTTCTTATATCAATGCACCAACAATTTATAAACTTGATATCGGTTCGGGCAAAACATCTGTTTATAAAGAATCAAAAGTGCAGTTTACACCAGCAGACTATGAATCGGTACAGGTTTTTTATGAATCTAAAGACGGAACAAAAATCCCCATGATCATCACCTATAAAAAAGGAACAGAATTGAACGGAAAAAACCCATGCCTGCTGTATGGTTATGGCGGTTTTGGCGTAAGCCTTACACCAGGCTTCAGTACATCGAGATTAATACTGTTGGAAAATGGAGGTGTACTGGCAGTACCGAATTTACGTGGCGGCGGCGAGTATGGCGAGGACTGGCATAACGCAGGCATTAAAACAAAAAAGCAGAATGTGTTTGATGATTTTATTGCTGCGGCCAGCTATCTTGTTGACAAAAAATATACATCACGTGAAAAACTGGCTATTGAAGGTGGCAGTAATGGAGGGTTGCTGGTAGGCGCCTGTATTACACAACAACCCGATATGTGCAAGGTTGCTTTTCCGGCGGTGGGTGTAATGGATATGTTACGCTACCATACATTTACTGCTGGTGCCGGCTGGGCTTACGATTACGGAACCTCTGCAGACAGTAAAGAAATGTTTAATTACTTATATCATTATTCGCCATTACATAATTTAAAAGAAGCTGATTATCCGGCAACGCTTATTATAACTGCCGATCATGATGACAGGGTAGTGCCTGCACATTCATTTAAATTTGCAGCCACAATGCAAAAAGCACAAAAGGGAGCTAATCCTGTATTGATAAGAATTGAAGCAAAAGCAGGGCATGGCGCAGGCATGAGCACTCAGCAAATTATACAAGAGGAGGCAGATTTGTGGAGCTTTATGTTTTACAATATCGGCTTCAAACCAAAATATTGATCTGAACCGATCATTCAAATAAATTCATCTGCGATGGTCTGGAAACAGCCATCGCAGTTTTTTTTTGTATTGAGTGCTGATGCATCAATACAATATATCTCCGATTGTGAATACCTTGATGCAATAATTATTTCAGTTCCGTTAGCATGTGGCTCAAATAATGCTTTTGCCATTTCCGGCGAATTATTTTCTTTTGATAAATGCGACAGTAACAGGTGTGATAAAAAAGGCGAACGGTGATTAATAAAAAGTTCCAATGCTTCATTGTTGGAAATATGTCCCAAGCCACCACGAATCCTGTTTTTTAAATAGACAGGATATTTTCCATTCTCCAGCATCTCTGCATCATAATTAGATTCCAGGAAAACAGCATGACATTGCTTAAAGTATCTAATTACTTCTGAACAAACTTTACCAATATCAGTTATTACACCAACAGTAATATTATTATAGCTTATTATGAAACTATGTGCATCGGCAGCATCATGAAATTTAGCAAATGGAGTAATTATCAGATCGCCAATGTCTATGGGTTCGTTAGCTGAAAAGGATTTGGATAAGTGTCTGATTAATCTTGGACCGTTTGTTGCTGTTTTGTTTGTAATAAAAACAGGCAGGTTATATTTATTGGCAAGCGTGGAAACCCCTTTAATATGATCTCCGTGCTCGTGTGATACAAAAATGGCTTTAACTGTTTTCATATTCAGGCCAAGCTGCTTCATTCTTTTTTCTGTTTCCCGGCAACTGATGCCTACATCAATTAAAACAGCATCTTCAGTATTGCCCACATAATAACAGTTTCCGTTGCTGCCCGAGTTTAATGATGTAATGTATAACGACATATTGTTTGCAAAGAAAACTAATTTTTGATTGACAAAACTGTTTTAAATATTTGGTTACTTTTACCTGATCTAAAATAACAGCTATGAGATCAGTATTTTTTATTTTATTAATTGTCGTATCCCAAAATATTCTTGCTCAGAATAAATCATATTATTATCAGATTCCTGACACGTCTGAAAATTACACAGCCACAGCTGTTGCTGCAAGAATGGTGGATGGGCTTGGCTTCAGGTATTTTTGGGCTACCGAAGGGTTAACAGAAAAAGATATGGCATATAAACCTTCGGCAGAAGCCAGAACATCTTATGAAACGCTGGAGCATATCCACGGACTAACTACTGTTTTGTTTAATGCAGTAAATAAACAACCTACAAGGTCATCTGCCGAAAAAAAGAAACTCAGTTTTGAAGAACTCAGGGCCGAGACTTTAAAAAATATACAATCAGCCAGTGAAATACTTAAACAGCCTAATGCAAAACTCGAAGATTTTGATATGATATTTGAAAGTTCAAGGGGAAGTCAGCGTTACCCTTTCTGGAACCTGATTAACGGGCCAGTTGCAGATGCGCTCTGGCATACGGGGCAGGTAGTAAGTTTCAGAAGAGCTTCGGGCAATCCATTGCCTAAGGGTGTAAATGTTTTGCAGGGTACAAAATCTAACTGAATCTTAAATAGTCTTTTATGAACGGTATCATTACTGAGCCTGAGTTTTGTATTTTACTATCGTAAATAAAACTTATAGCCATGAAAAAGATGATTACTGTTCTCACCTGTTGCCTGATTGTAAATTTTGCCACAGCCCAAAATGATAAAGAAAAAATAGAAAGGGCCTGCCTGGACTATCTTGAAGGTTTTTATGAAGGCGATACAACTAAACTTATCAGAAGTATTGATCCATCGCTTTTTAAATTTGGATATACACGTGATAAAGAAAGCGGAAAATATGCCCCCTATGGTAATATGACCTGGAGGCAGGCACTGGATTATGCAAAACGTGTTTATGAAAAGAAAAGTTTTGCCAAACCCGATGCTCCTAAAAAAGTAGAAGTGCTGGACATGATGAACAGTGTAGCCGCAGCCAAGGTTACTGCCTGGTGGGGAACAGATTATATTTTATTGGGCAAGCATGATGATAAATGGGTGATAAGAGAAGTGCTTTGGGAAGGCCGATAAGCATTAAAACGAAACCGGTTATTTTATGACTACAGCAGATGAAGTAATTAAACAGACAAGTAAATGGATTACTGAAGTGGTGATAGGTTGCAATTTTTGTCCTTTTGCTGCAAGTGTTGTAAAACAAAAAAAAGTTTATTACAGAGTTGAAGATAGTGTTGATCCTGAAATATGTTTAACTTCTTTTACCCAAGAAATTAACAGGCTTGATAATGATGAAAATATTGAGACCAGTTTTCTTATACTATATGCTGCCACTGAAAAATTTGATGATTATCTCGATCTTGTTGCTACTGCTGAAAGATTATTAAAGCAGGAAGGATATGAAGGAATTTATCAACTGGCAAGTTTTCATCCTTTATATTGTTTTGCAGATGCTGAGCAAGATGATGCAGCCAATTATACAAACCGTTCTCCCTATCCCATGCTGCACCTGTTACGGGAAGCCAGTATAGATAAGGCTTTACAAAATTATAAAGACCCGGATACCATCCCTGGCCGCAATATTGATTTTGCCCGACAAAAAGGACTGCTTTACATGAAGGCCCTCAGAGATGCCTGTTTTTAATCAACACTGCAGTGTAAAATATTAAAATACCTTCCAGTGGGTATATAAGAAAACAGAAGAAGATTGTATAATTGCTTACATACTAATCAAAAAAACACATTATGAATTTTAAAAAAGGAATTATCAATTTAACTCTGTTAACGTTTGTATTAATTGCAGCCGGTTGCTCCGAAAAAAAGGATACTGTTCCTGTAGCTCCGGCAAACAGCAAGGCTGTACTGGATTTTATAAAAGGGAAAAAACTTGTAACAAAGTCAATTGGTCTTTATGATAATTTTATAGTAAACGGTGTTAAGGAAGTTAAATGGATGGATGTAGCTAAAGAAAAAAATGACATGATAAAAGAAGTTGTAACAGAAGAAATGTCCTTATCGTTACAGTTTATAAACGATACAGCTGTTACTGTTCTTAAAAACGGGAAAACTTATAACGGCACGTACAGAGTAGATGATAAAACAGACGGGGATCTTGACGAGAAAGCCGGAATAAAATTAAAACTTACTTACAACGACCCGGATGCAGGTTTTGGAATGGGACTAACAGAACTTACTTATAGCTACCCGGTTTTGGGCATCGACGAAAAAAGAATAATGCTTGAGACGCCAAGGTCGGTAAACAGGCAAAACCTGATTGCATTATTAACTGAATAATTTGTTATACTGTAGAGTTTATTAATTAATGTTTATATGTAGATTTGCATTAAAAGCAGTTATGAAATCATTATTCACTTTCCTGGCCTTCTGTTTCTTTGTTATTACAACTACAGCACAAACAACAGATGCCAAAACAATTAAACCCGACCCTGCAAAGGAGTTACAAACAGTAGAAGTATCCTGTGGTAAATGTAAACTGGGCCTTCCCGGTAAATCATGCGATATGGCTGTGCGGATAGATAGTAAAGCTTATTATGTTGATGGTGCCGATATTGACAATTATGGTGATGCTCATGCACATGATGGAATGTGTAACGCAATACGTAAAGCTGAAGTACAGGGCGAACTGGTTGATGGCCGTTTTAAAGTAAGCTATATTAAATTACTGCCTGCGCCTAAAAAAGAGGAAGCAAAAAAACAGTAAACATTATTTTGTATATAGTTGCCTGTTACCGATGATTCCAATCATCGGGATTGTTACTATTGTTTGGTGATAGGCCCAATTCATCACCTTCAGAATTTACACCCAACCCTAAAACTGTTCGGTTTGCATAACAGAAATAAGCCGTTACCTGGTTAACTTCCAGAATCTCACCGTCATCAATGCCATTGCCTTGCAATAACTCAATATTAGTTTTTGTAATGGAGGAGGAGAGTAGCGTTAATTTTTTTGCGTATTGTAGTAATAACAAATCTTTACCTGTAAAATAATTCTCTGGTTCATCTTTAACTAATGCCGTACGGATTGCAATGACTTTGTCATTTTCTGATTTAAGTAACTTTTGCAATCCTGCAAAATGATGATCAACACAGTAAGCACACTTATTTAAAAGACTTACATAAACTCCAATGGTTTCTAAAAACCATTTGGGTAAGCTGTTGCTGCTGTGGTGCAAAACATTTTTATACAACTGCATATGTCCTTCAAGTGTGTGTGGCCGCAAGCTATGTGCCATCAGTATATTATCAACCCTTTTGTTAGGGGTTGATACACGGATATAGATTTCTTTTAGTTTTCCCGATGCATCTTCGGGAGTAATGGTTTTTATCCAGCTCATTTTTTAAAATTGTAATTAACTATCCTGGTTACGGTCGTAGGGAATAATATTATCCCATTCTTCGGCGGAAGAGCGTGCTACAAAAGCAACAACGGGTTCAGTATCGCTCATGTTAAATACTTCATGCGGTACGCCTGGTTTAATGTAAATGAAATCGCCGCCTTCATTTTCTAAAATATTTTTTAAGCCAGGGCCAAATTCATGACGAACTTTTCCGCTGATGATGTAGAGGATCAGTTCAAAGTCGACATGAATATGAGCAAACGCAACGCCGCCAGGCGGTATGGTAGCAATATTGGCTGATAATTTTGTAGTGCCCACATTTTTTGCCGACATGCCCTGTTTATAATGTATGCCGTTCCAGTTTCGTTTAGCACCGCCTCCACGAATGGTTAAAATACCATCATGATCTTCAACAGCATTCAACTGAACATTATCTTTATCATCTTTCATAATTAAATTTTTTAGTAAGGTATGAAAATCGAGAAATATAAAGCAGGTGATTTTATTTACCATGGTTTAACTGTTTAAACTGCAGTTCATCGGTACAAACCTGCAGTTCAAACAATACTTGTGCGGGTATAGGCTGATAATTTATAGTTTTGAGAAAATTTTAATACAATGCAAAAAATCATCTTGCTGCTGTTGTGCTTAACGATAGTAGTTAAAATAAATGCCCAGGTTCCCAATACATTAACTGCTGCGGATAAGGTATATGGCCTCTCAAAATTCTGGCAGGAAGTAAACTATAATTTTATTTATCTCGATAAAGTTGACCGTGCCCAATGGGACAGTACTTATAAAACATTGATAACCGTTGTTCAGCAAACCGAAAACGATTATCAATATTACAGGCTGTTGCAAAAGTTTTGTGCTATGCTTAAAGACGGGCATACCAATGTATATTTTCCGCAGGCAAAGCAATTTGAAATGATGAATACCATGTTTGGTGAGTACAGACTCTTTATTGAAAATATTGATGGCAAGGCAATCATTGTGCGTACCAACCTGAGTAAGAAAAATGAAATTCCTTTTGGCAGTGAGATTATTGAAGTGAACGACAAAACTACACAGCGTTATATTGATGAAGATGTTGCGCCTTATATATCTTCTTCAACAGATTATGTATTGCAGAACTGGAGTACCAGCAATTTGCTGAAAGGGCTGGAAGAAGAATCTTACAAAATAAAAATAAAAAAACCTGATGGTAAGATAATATTGTTAGCGCTCACTCATAAAAAAACGGAAGAGAAGGAAGTTTATCCTGCCTTTGATGCTCAAAGGAATTTGCTGGATTTTAAATGGTATGATGGCCAGGTTGCTTATGTTGCTTTAAATTCTTTTGAAGATAGAAAAATTGACAGCCTGTTTATTGAAAAACTGCCTGAGCTGGATAAAGCAAAGGGGCTGGTAATTGACCTTCGCTATAATGGCGGCGGTAATACCAGTATTGGAACTGGTATTTTGAAATACCTTACCAATGATACTGTTCTTTACGGTTCTAAAAGCCGTACCAGGCAGCATACTTCATCTTATAAAGCCTGGGGAAAATTTATGGAACCCGCTGACACTATTAATAATGCATGGGCAAAAAAAGCAATGATGAGTTTTCAGGATAAATACTATTACGATTTTGATTATGAACCCGACACGATTAGATTGCAGGCAAAAAGAATTGTTGTTCCCACAGTATTATTGTTGGGCAATAATACAGCTTCGGCTGCCGAGGATTTTTTAATTTATGCCGATAATCAGAAACACATGAAAAAAATAGGTACAAATTCATTCGGCAGTACCGGCCAGCCCTATATGTTCAGTTTGCCAGGCGGTGGCTCGGCAAGAGTTTGTACAAAGCAGGATACTTACCCCGATGGCCGTGAATTTGTTGGTTATGGAATAAAGCCGGATATTGAGGTGAAACCAACATTGGCTGATTACCTGCAAAGGAAAGATCCGGTTTTAGAAAAGGCTTTGGAATATTTAAAAGCAAGTATAAAGTAAAATGTATGTTGGTTATTAATTCTTATTTTAAAATAACCGTTATGAAAAAAAAGTTAAACCTGATTTTACTTTTGGTAATGCTTCAGGCATCTGTCATTGCTCAACAGATCAAAGTAAGTTATTCGCAGGCTGTTTCAGCTACTGGTTTTAGCGGAAAAGTATTTTTATATCTGAGTAAAGATAATCGCCAACCTAAGGATGGTGGAGTTGGAATTGAATCATTCCCATGCTTTTCTGTAGATGTTTCAAATATAAAACCCGGTTCTGTAATTATGTTTGATGATAAGGCCATTTCGTTTCCGGTTAAATTATCTGATATAGAAAGGGGTGCATATTATGCTCAGGCCGTGTGGGACAGAAACCAGGGAGGGCGGGCTATTGCGACAAGTCCTGGTAATATCTATTCTACCCCAACAAAAATTGTTTTAACAAAAAACTACGATGAAACGTTTACCATTCTTTGTGACCAATTGATTGCAGAACCAAAGTTTTCGGAAACTGAATTTATTAAAGAATTAAAAGCGCCATCTGCACTATTATCTTCTTTTCATAAAAAAAACATGACGGTAAATGCGGCTGTGATTTTACCTGAAGAGTATTATAAAGAACCAGAAAGAAGATTTCCGGTGCTTTTTAAGGTATCGGGCTACGGTGGCGATTATCATCGTTATTCAGGCAAATCTGCTATCAAAAGTCAGCCAATTGAAAACATTCCCTGCATTACTGTTTACCTAGATGGTAACTGTTCATTAGGTCATTCCGTTTATGCCAATAGTGATAATAATGGTCCATGGGGCGATGCACTTGTAAATGAGTTTATTCCATTGCTGGAAAATAAATTCCGCTGCGACGGAGCAAAATTATTAACAGGCCACAGTAGTGGTGGCTGGACAGTGTTATGGTTGCAAACGCAGTACCCTTCAACATTTGACGGTTGCTGGTCAAGTTCTCCAGACCCTGTTGATTTCAGAAAATTTCAACAGATAAATTTATATTCTGCTAACAATATGTATTATGCTGCCGACAGTTCACTGAACAGTATGGCTACCATTGCAGGATTTCTTCCTATAGCAAGTGCTAAGTTTGCTTATCAAATGGAGTATGTAATTTACCGGGGTGAGCAGATGCATTCTTTTGATGCAGTATTTGGCGGCCGGTTAAAAGATGGAGAACCTGAAAGAATTTGCGACCCTGTTACCGGAGCTATTAACAAGACAGCCTTTGAACACTGGAAGAAGTATGATATTTCAAATAACCTGCGTACAAATTGGGATAAACTAAAACCTGAACTGGACGGCAAGATAAGAATATCAATAGGAGAGCAGGATAACTTTTTGCTGCAAGGCGCTGTTCATCTGTTAGATTCAGAAATGAAAAAACTGAATGCAACCATGTTTTTTGAATATTTCCCCGGTGATCACTTTACGGTTTCCACGCAGGAATATATGAGTAAAGGATTTCATTTTCTGGCGGAAAAATATGAAATGTGGGGGAAAAAATTAACAGATTAAAAGCGTTTAATTGTCTCCTTTCTGCATCATAACTGTGCGTATAGGGAATGGAATATTAATTCCTTCCTTATTATACCGCTCATGAAGCCGCTTAATAAATTCACTTTTTACAGCAAATTGAGCAGAATAATCATTTACTCTCAGAATAGCTTTCAGATTTATGCTGCTATCGGCAAATGAGTAAAACCGGATGATGGGCTCAAACTCTTTAACACCGCCTTCCATATCGTTAAGTGTTTCTTTAATCACTTCCTTGGTTACTGTTTCTACATGATCGAGGTTACTGTCGTAACTAACACCAACTTCAACAATAAAAGAAAGTTCGGTCTGGGGTAAATAATAATTGGTGACGATCATATCGGCCAGCTTAGAGTTGGGAACAATGATAAGATGGTCGCTCATGGCCCTGATGGTTGTACTTCGCCAGGTAATATCTTCAATAAAACCATCTTCGCCTGATGACAGTCTTACAAAATTTCCATGATTGATTTTTCCGGATGCAATGATCTGTAGTCCGGCAAAA
>JBATAS010000214.1:0-1905 GCA_049661965.1 Ferruginibacter sp.
AGTTGCCGTAATGCAGCAACTCTTTTTTAGCCGGTACTGCCATAAAATATACGATCAACGATGCAGCCATAATTATAAACGGTACAATTGTTTTCATGCTGTCGCTGATTCCTGTAAAGCCGTAAAATAATATGCCCATGAGCGACAAATAGCAGGCTACCGCCATCAGCCTATCTGTGTAACGGAGTACAGCAAGACCACTGATAATAAAAATGATTGTGCAGTTTGCCAATTCGCCAAAATTATTGGGCAGGCTGATACCACAAAACAAACAGAGGGCAGCGCCCCACAGCAAAGCATCATCTACACCCGATTGATAATGTTTTTTTGTTCGGATCATAAATTCCAACGCAATAAAACCTATGCAACCAAAGGCTATGGCTACTCCACCTATTGAGTCTTCGTTGCTAGTGGCCAGCAACAACACAATAAGACCAAGAGAAAACAATACAATAACTATTGTGAGTACAAACAAGCCTATCCTGATAAAGATATTGGGCGAATAAAACGCCACCGGATATTTTTCATGTATCTGCTGCTGTTCTTCCTTTGTTATAAAATTTTTATCAAGGGCCTCGCCGACCTCGTTCCTTACACAAAGATTATTCAGCCATTCCCGGTTATATGCTATCATTTGCTTTTAATTTTTTGTTAGTGTTTATCAAAAATAAAACCAGCATAATACCAGAGGCGATAAAATACAGCAAGCCAAGATAAATGGGGCCGAGGCCGTCAAAATTCATGAGTGATAACAGTTGTATGATAACATAGCTCAGCCCGATATAGGTGTACAGTGTTGCCGTAAGCAATTTGTAAAATGAATGCTCTGCCAAAGCCCGGCGGTAAAAATAAAAGGCAATGCCGGTTAAAGCCAGGAACCACAACAGGTAAACAGCATCAAAATGAAACAGGGCTGCCAGGCAGGAAATAAAAACGATGTGCATACCAAAATTGCTGTAAGTAAATTCAAAATGTGTTTTTACTTTTTTGTTTGCTGTTAAAAACGCCAGCAAAAGAAGTAAGATGCCGAGCAGCAGGCTTGTAATGATGATGGTGCTGCTGTTGAAATCATTTGCTTTTAAAATTTCGAGGGGTGTAACTGTAATGCCCAGCCAGGCAGCCAGGTTAGTAATGCCCAGGCTCAATATGCCTATATTATCAAAATAATATGCCGATGCAAATAAAAGAACCATGGGAATAAAACTGGCCAGTCCGTAACGGTTGCCAAAAAAGCCATACTGGTATTGCAGGTAACCGATAATGCTGATGAAACTGAGGCAGGCGAGCAAAAGACTATAATCGAAAAATGAATTGGGTGATTGTGTTTTTTTAACCGAGAAGGGTGGAGCATGCCGTAAACAATAATAAAAACAACCGGCACACAACAGTACAAGAAAGGCAAGTATGGCAGTATGCCCTATACTGTCAATATTTTTATAGATCAAAATGCCCAGGCCTCCGCTCAGCAAAAGAACAGCCAGGTATAGTAATGTTTTTATTTCCCAGTAAACCGAAAACAGGTTTACCGGTTCCTGGTCTTTAATTTTTTGAAAAGATGCATCAGACAGTAAACCCCGGGCGTGCAGGCTGGCAAATAGTTTTGTGTTCATACTTTATAATGAAAACTAAATATAAAGCAAAATCTTAAGAAGGTTATTAGATAAGGGGTAGTGTTCCGGCAGGATTTTATTAATCATACCGGTCTTATGAGAATTGGCCAGGCCATCTCAATGTTTAAGGGCTTTAAGCTCTGCTAGCAGGGCTGTGTTCAGCCGGGTATATTCGGCCTTTAATTCCGGATCGGCTTTTTGGGCGCCTGCAAGAGACTGTTCTGCCGCCTGTATTGCTTCTTTTATATCTCCTTTACGCTTTAAAATCAATCCCTGCCGGTAAAGCATTCCAATA
>JBATAS010000215.1:0-10270 GCA_049661965.1 Ferruginibacter sp.
CTGCCTCCTTTCCTGACAAAACAGAAAGTATCGTTTCATTTACTATAATATATTTTGCTGAAACCAAAGCGTAATCAGGCTTTCCAACATTGTCAGATCCGTTAAAAAGGCGTTTGCGAATAACACCCTGTGAGATAAACTCATTATGTGTCAATACATCCATAGACAGGTAAAACCTATGGGCAGCTTGATAATTTTCGTATAGTTGAAAAGTGGAACCGGCAGAAGAAATACCCAATAAACGGTTATGAAACTCATTTTTTTTCTTAACAAGTTCTGGCAGGCTTGGCCATAAGTGATCAAAGTAAATACTATGACTTTCAAAAGTTGCATCCAGCAACACTATGGTTTGGGCATGGGATCTACCGGTTGCCTGATAGGCTATTATAGTTTGGGCACCAAAACTATGCCCAATTAGTGTAAGCTGGTTAACATCAATAAATTCTTTTTTCTTTGACGCTTCTATCAAAAACTCGAAGTCTTTAAACGAGCCTTCTCCGCCATCAGAATTAAAAGTAGATCCGTCTGGATTTTGAAAAGCTGAGCCTACTACCACAAAACCATTACTCGCCAAAAATTCACACAAAACGGAGTTATCTTCATAAGACGACGCTCCACCAGAATGATAAATGACTAAAGGCCATTTTTGATCCGTAATAAAAGGAGCATCCCGTATCGAAAACGTATTTTCATTCATAAAATCCTGAAATCCCGTTGCTTCATCATGGTTCAATTCAGCATAAGTTTTTTTGAAAAACTCTTTCACAATTACTCCAAAATTAAAATCATATAAAGCGGTAGAAAATGCTGCGAATTCAGGATTCGTGGTTTTAATATTCAGGTAATCAGCATATTTCATATGCCCTTTACCAGTCTCTTCAGTTGGGTACCAGATATTATAAAGAACAGGCCTGGCCTGTTTGGGAACCAATGTAACAGAATCAATTATGAGCTGATATTCACGGGAAGTATCTAACAACCAACTACTCCTAAAACCCACATTATATCTCCCTTTTTTCAACCCTTTGATTAAAAAATCTGATTCCTTTTCATTCTTATTTTTATTTATTACTTGTCCTTGAGTTACCGAACCAATTAAGAATACAAGTAAAAAAAGTAAAATTATTTTTTTCATAGTTTTTTGATGCATATTGTCAACTTTAATGAATGAGGGAATTTGAAATCTTTATTCGCCTGAAAGTATTTTTATTTTCTTATCACCAGCATCTTTAGGTTGCCCCGATACTGTATTATAAAAATCACATTTCCCTTTATAATCATCAACAAAAAACTGCCCGCCCAATTCTTTATATGTACTGTACAGCAAAACTGCATCTCTGATCCTACCTGTTTCAAATAGTTCATCAATAATTGCAAAAGCAAAGGAAAAATCAAAGATTCCCAGAGATGCATCATTTATATACCATTTCTTCATTAAATCAATTCCTGCCTTCGGCGACGCTACCAGTAATTGACGGAATTGCCTTATTGTTGGTGGCTCTTCCCTGTTAATGTAGGGCTCAGGGTTTGTTCTCCCCTTCGGCATGAATTCCATACATTTTAATTTAGTACCCGTACAGGTAATATCTTTTTGATAATACAATTCAAATGCTTTTGTATCATTTTTTAGTTTCGAATCAAAGAATGACAGGATCAGAGAACAGACATCTCTATAATCTGCTGCTACGCCGGCATAATCCTTATCGTTTGCATTCGTTTTTTTCATTTCCCTTTTAACATAATTATGGATGATACCCTGAGAAATGAAATCATTGTGGCGTACGCCCGGTATTGTATAATAATAGCGGTTTGCATTCTTCATAGAATCAGCCAATTGGAAAATGGCGCCGGGTGTAGCAATAAAGAGCAGGTCGCCCTTTACCCTGTCAATCCCCAGCAATGTAGGCGTAACAAAATTATTCCAGAGTTTATTAACCAGTGTGTGGTATTCCTGGGTAGTTTCCATGCTCACCATGGCTTTGAATACAAGGCTGCCCTGTGCCATTGCAATATGTGCAGCCTGTGCCCCGGCACTATGGCCCATCATGGCACAGTTGTTCAAATCTGCATTTGGCTCCCAAATAGCTGCATTTGATAGTATGAAAGAGATGTCTCTTACCGAACCCATCCTGCCATCTGCTCCCCACGCATTGCCCCCATCCTTAAAAAAAGAGCTGCTTATTACAATATAACCGTGGCTTGCAAGAAATTCGCAAAACAAAATATTATCATCCAGTGAAGCACCAAAACCAGGATGATAAATGATTAAGGGGAATTTTTTATTTACTGGTTTACAGGAATAGTACGCATTTGTTTTTGTGCTTAATACTTTTTGTAACAGCAATGATTCCTCAGGCACCAGTTTCTTTTCTTCGTTTCCAAAAATTTCCTTAACAGCCATTTGCCGGCCATGGCTTATAAAAGACTGGTAAAATCCGGCAACAATTCCAGGATCCTGCACCGGTAGTAAATATTTTCCATAAATCATTGGCGTATTTGCAACCGGTTTCTCTGCAGGATACCAAACCTGCAGCAAGACAGGCTTGGCAGCTTTTTGTTTCTTAATAGTGCTATCCAGGCCTGAAGCATCATAAAATCTGGAATGGTCAAATTTCCAATATGTTTTAAAACCAACTGTGTATTGCCCTTTGTCAAGCGGTATTTCAAATGGTTGTGCCGCTGTATTATAACAGCTGAGCATAAAAAGGAAGAAGATAAATTTATTCATAAACCGATTTTCTTAAATACTAAATCCCAGTTTTATTTTATACCGCCACTTATCCTTACCAATTTCATTTTCGAGTTTTAAAACTTCCTGCGTTTTTTTACTGATCCAAAATACTTCCGTTAATCCCCTGGAAATATGTGTTAATAACCAGCAATCAATTTTCTGATTATTATATCCATCTAACTGACCTGTGCCTGTTACTGAATAAGCCTCAAACCTGGGAGCTGGATTTCCGGGATCGTAAAAAGGAATCATAAATGTTTTACCATCTTTATAAGGCAGCAATGGAAAAACTTCCAGATCGAGGTGCCAGTTTAACACATACTGATCTAAAGCTTTTTGAAATGCAAGCCAGGGGCCTTTTCTGTTACGTGCTGTATCTACATTCGTCAGTGGCATATCATTAAGTACAGCAGATTTATTGATAAAATCAAATTCACTTGCGCCTCTTCCTTTCCACCAGCTTTGTTGATAAAGCGGCGCAAATGTTTTCTTATCGCAAACTGATCTTACTTTATGTACCACGGTATCTTTATCCTCCCATTCCTGTGTTACCACAATAGCATTGGTACCATTGTAATTTTCAAACGAAATATTCCTTGTCCAGAACTGTGGCCTTGACCTGCCGGAATCTTTACCCATTTTAAAATAAACGAGATACCTGTTGTTACCTTTTTTTAAATACTTTGTATTGATTTTTGAAGCATCAATTATTACAGTGTCGCTCTTTTTCTGTGCAAGAGCATTAAAACTGAAAATAAGCAATACAGCAATCCAAAGCGGTTTATGGTAAACTGAGTGAATCCAGATGTTCATAATTTTGTTTTTACATTAATGATGAAGTAAAAATTATAAAATACCGCTACTTACAATTACTGATTGTGATGAAGCATTTTTCCCGTTTACTCAATTCATAGGTTGTTACTTGTATTTAATGGGCAGTTAATTACATTTAAGACTTACAAAGCAGTTGTAAAGGTTTTACCCGGTTTTATACAAGTGGTAAAAAATATTGTCTTGTGGTATTCATTGTTAGTTTTTACCTGGGGAATACAGAAGTAACTTCTCCCTTTGCATTCAGAAACTCCAGCCTTGCCTCACCACTATCATCTACATAAAACCTTCCTCTCACTATTCCATTTTTATCTTTTAATTCAATCTGTGCAGTTTCATTTCTGCTGCCAATAAAAAGCCGTTGGGCTCCCAGCATTTTCTTTTCATTCATTTCCTTAAGGCTGTTTTTTATTTCTGCAAGCCGTTCAGCAGAAGTTGTTTTCAAACCAGCTTCCTCCAACAGATCAAGGTTTTTTATAAAGCTGCCGTCTCCAGGCCGGTCGTAAAAAGTAAGTCCCGATCTAACACCAGCTTTGTTTTCATTGTAATCCAGCGACAATACCTGGTTATCATTAAACCTGTCAAAAGAAAGATGACCAATGCCTGCAATTCTACCGTTCGGCATTTTAAAACTATTAAAAACGAGGCCGCCCATCTCATCACCTGATTCATTGAAGAAGATCATTCCTGCCATATATTCCCGGCCTTCAGAAACCGAAACAGGATATTTTTTCCCTCCCATTACCGGGCCGGCAATACGTTGTTTATTTGAAATGGCAATAACAGGTGTGCCATCTGCATTAACAATGTTGATTCGTTCGGCAGTAATTTCTTTAAACTTTTTATCATTGTCATTTTTATCAAAAGAAGATAATAATACAAAAGCTGCAAAGCTTAACAGTACAATATTACTTGCAATAAGCAATCGTATCAAAAAAGGATTTTGTTTCATGATTCATTATTTATTTTATAAGCATATTTCGATTTAACCAGTAATTCTTCAAGCATTTTCTCATCACCGTATTTTAAATCTAAAATACCAGCAATAGCTTTTGTTTTGTTTTCTGCATAATTATAACAGGCTTTGCAAATTATATAGCCCATAAAATAACCAAGGCCTGCAACCGGCACATCCTTATCGTTGTAAAGCCATCCCTTTGTTTCCACCCCATACATTTGCTGCTTAAATTTATTCCAGAGTTCTTCTTCATGCGCTAATCCATAAGTAATGTATGGCGTTTTGATCTCCCTTTCAAGTAATTGTTCTGCAATAAAATCCGCAGCACCTTCATGAATACAGGTCTCCAGAAGATTAAGTGCTTTACCCGTATTTTTTTGCTTTACATGTATAACTTCATTTATATTGATGTATATCACATCATTATTGAGTCTGAAAATACGACGCAGCCATTCACTTAGTTCCGATGCATCAACAGGTTCATCGCCTGCAGCAATTTCTGCCCCAATCAAAACTTTGTTGCTTTCAATAATTTCCCCGGAATTTAAACAGCTGATCGTAAAATATATTTCGGGCCTGATAAACTCGGGATAAATTTCATTAACCCGTTTCATAAATATGCTTTTTCAGTTTTTATTGCGGGTAATTTTTATTAATCAGTTCAATTATTTTTTCTGAAGCTGCAATGGCTTTATCGTAACGCCTTACCGGCTCATTGGTATAACGCAGATGAAAACAATAATTCTTTATTTGCGGCTGCCGCAGAATATCAATAATATTATCGTTCATTTCCAGTTCATTTTTCCTGTATCGATAGATCAGTCGCTGGAATTCTTTTTTTGAACTGACATATCCATTTGTTGTATTGGTAAGCGCTACCAATGTTTCCTGGTACAGGTCCAGAATATTATTCCGGAGCTCTTCATCTTTAATTGAATTCATTTTTCCACTTGCCTTAAATCCTTCATAACGGCCATTATTAACCAACAGCCCTACCGTGTTCCATAGTGACCACTCGTATGCATTTACAGTGTCCCTGTCGAGCTTTTTTTCGAGGGCAAAATAAGTGAAGCATTTTGATAGCTTCTGGTAGATTGATTTGTCATCCTGCATTTCACGTATATCATTGTGCAGATCTGTACGAAGGCCGGTTAAAAACTCCTTCACTTCTGTCTGTTCATGGTGTAGCTCTCTTTGCCTTTCCATAAACACAGCCAAAGAAACCGCAAATACTATGATCAGCATTTCAATAATAATTTCGCCAATCCGCTTCCAGATATTTTTTTTTCGGTTAGTTGCTTCTGCAAGGATATTATGAATATGTTTTCTGATTTCGTTCTCCATGTTGTGTTTATTTGGTTTAGTTTTATATATCTTTTACCAAAGAGACAGGCAGATTTAAAAATTGTTGCCTGCCGCATCCCTACTTAATGAGTGTTTTATAAATTATTAAACCCGCATTTTCACTGCCCTTTAATGAAGGATGAAACATATCGGGTCCGTAATAAGAATAATCACCTGATGCCTGAAAATAATTTTTCCATGCTAACCCTACAGGGCATAACAGTGAATTGGTTGCTGTAGCTGCGGCTGTATAATTTGCTATCACCCCGTCAAAAGTGCCGAAATTGACAAAAGCCGGCCACACCATAAAAAAAGCCAGTTGGGCATTATTGCCTGTGCACAAAGTTTTAATTCTTGCTCCATAATCCAGCAACATAATACGGCCATCACTTTGAGAAGAGGGGCCTTGTTGTACTACAACAAAATCATATTCTCCCGATGCAATAAGCGATTGCATAACGCCATCATTCCAATGATCTTCCAATGCATAGTTAGGATAGGCCAGCGTTCTTGTTTTGATTTCAATTCCGCTATCTCTTCCAATCTTAGCTACAAGAGCCGGTAAGTCATTGGTATAGGTCAGACTGTTTCCCACAAAAAGAATACTCTTTGCAGAATCGCTGTAAACAATTTCCGGCTGAGCAGATTTGCTCTTTTTGCATGCTGCCGTGGAGATACTTAAAAAAAAAAGGCTGGCCATAATCCATACAACCGAAGCCCCGGGTTTAGTTATCATTTTCATTTTTCTTAGTTTATAGTTTTAGAACCTGTTGTTTTATCAATAAATATTATTCTTACACATTGCAATAAACTTCTGTTATTTTTTAAGCTTCCCAAATAAACGATAGCCTATTTTCAAATAGAGTTGATGTGAACTGATACTGGTTAATGCCACCCGTTGATTTGTATTGATATCTACTTTATCATATCCAGGTGTTTTACCGCCAATAATTGCATTACATGAAACTCTAAACCTTGAAATATCAACTCCAGCTTCGGGACTAAGTACAATTGAAGTTTGACTTATCCGGGAAATATTATTTACATGAAGGTTATAGAAATATGTAGTGGTTCCCCAGCCCAAACCAATAAATGGTTTCATCTTTCGCAGAGTCCTAAAAGAATATTTACCTTTAATCAGCAAGTTAAAGACCTGCATATTATTATTGTTCAGCCACAGTGTATTGGTAGTATTATCTTCATAGTTACTGGTACCGCTGCCACCAATAAAACTAAAAAGCCTGCCACTGATACTTCCCTCCACAGCAAAAGAAAATCCATTATTTAACTCCAGGTATTCTGCAACAGATACTGCGATTCTACCTCTGTCCTTTTTTTCATAATAGGAAAATTTATGCTCAATATTATTTCCTAAACCCAGGCCTATATAAGTTGAGAATTTTTGAGCAGAACAGATTGTAGCTGCCAATAAGAATGCTCCAAGAAGTGGTATTTTCATTTTCATCTTTACTGTTTTAAGAAATTATGAGCATCTATAAATTCAATCTCCGGACAAGACATGGCTAGAAACCTCAGTATAGATAAATGCCCTGCACCAATCATTACAAAAACTCTTTCCTCCTTTGATTCTGCCGCCAGTTTTAGAATATTTGCAAATATTCTCAGGTTTCTGTTCCACCAATAAATTGCAGCATCGGGGCCTGCATAATTACCAGGTACGCCTACTTTAAAATCCCCGATCAGATAATGTCCCAATCCCAGTCTTAATCTTTCGGGGTCATTCTGGTAAGCAAGCGATGCCTTTAATGGCAAAACAGATTTTAAAAAATCATCTTTAGCATATAACTCAAAATATAATTTACCATAAGCAGAGTCTTTATATTTTTCCTGCTGCAGTAATTTTATCACACTGTCAACATCAATTTCAGGTTCGTAACTTCTTGCTGGTGCATCAATGGTATATAGTTTTTTATGTCCCATCATTTTTGCCAGGCGGTAACAAACCTGGTATATCTCATTTTCACCGGGCTGATATTTATCATTCAGAAACTCATTATATAGTGAATCATGAAAAGCCTGTCTTTCAGGCATATTCTCAATAGTTACTTTTGTTGGCTTAAATTTTTTGAGTATTTCCAATAATGCGGCTACTTCCTTTTGCCGGTTTGCCGATTTAATATTTACTGAATACTTTGGTTTGTAAGAATCGTTACCTCCATCATTAAAATGAAATGTACCCAGTATCATTACTTTGGATTTCTTTTGATTTTTGAATGGTGCACTTAATGTTTTTACATCGGGCACAGGAGATTGACCAGATACATTTTGCATAAATCCTGCAAAAAAGAGTACCACTAATAGTTTAAAAAAACTGTAGTTCATAATTGTTATATTTTACTCAACAGGTTTAGGCGTATTGTTACCACCATCCAGCAGTACTTTCCAGTTTCCATCTGCCTGTTTTTTCCAAAGGGTAAAATAGTTGCCATAGTAAACAGTGTCTTTCGCTACAAATTTCCAGTTACCCCAACTATAACCTAATTCGCCCGAGTTGGCCACTGCTGCATCAACCGGGCTCCAGGAAATTGTTTTGATGTCATTGTCTTTATTGTAAGAAGCTGCAAAAGCCATTTTACCAATAACAGGAAGTCTGCCATCTTCCAGCTTTACTATATTACTATCGGCATAAGTCAGAATGCTGTTATTGAATCCTTTCCTGGCTACTTGCTCACTCATAGCTTTGTCTGCATTTATAACCTCCTGTTTCAATTGCTCAGGATCAATTTTGCCTGATTGATTACAGCTGACAAAAAAGAGAACATTGACAATAAATAGAATCGCTTTCATTTTTTTACTATTTTATTTAAGAGTTTTATTAATGCGAATATGCTTTCATCACTAACTTTGCAGTAGTCATTCATCTCGGTGCGTTATCAAAAAAATCATACAGCATTTCGGTAAACCATTTTCTTCGGCTCAGCCATACAAAATGTGTGGTGCCTGGAAGTATGCCAACATATCTCACACAATAAAAACAGGGAATCAGATTTTTTAGCATATCCTATAACTATTTTCCTGAGTAGATGAAATTATTCCCCTCCGGCATTTTAATCAGCCCTTGCTGAACCAGTATGTCACTAGCTTTCGTATAAATAAAATGATATAGCCACATAAAATATTCTGTAAAACTGATCTCATGTACATACATTGATTTGTTGTAGCTATCCTCAAATGCCGGCCTGTGTTTTTCTAAAACCGGCAGCAACATAGGTTTAAATCTTCCCGCCATATCTTTAAAAATGTTTTCATCTGCAGGAGTAATAAACGGCAGATCGTTCCTGTTAAAGTAAGTATCCAGCTTAATTCCGCTTCTCCTGTTTCCGAAAACTGCTACACAAACTGTATCGTTACACATAACCTGGTTACCATAAATACCAAATACTTCTGTACTATCATCCGGATTGAGTTCGGCAATCTGGTAAAAATAATTTTTGCCATGCCTCGCTGTACGGGGTTGTTTTACAAATCCCTTTTCAACGTTATTGATCTGCCAGTTATCAAGCAACACATCACTCAATAAAAAAAATGACATCTCATCAAAACTGTGCTTTCCTGAAAAGCTCAGTTTGGGGTATGCTTCTAAAAGCATTGGTATAAAAGATTGTATTGAATCTGCAATTTCCCTGGCCACATTTTCCGATTGCATAAATAACTGCTTACCGGTTTCCTGGGTAATGATCATACAGGTTGGCAGCAACTTCTCTCCATCAGTTTTTGGAAGAAAATCTGACTGTTGTAATTCTTTGATCTTATTTTTCAACATACTGTCCGGCCATCCAGCGGCCCTGGCAAATTCTTCAGGCCTTATACCGATATGCAGGGCATATAAAAAGTAATCTATACTGTCTTTGTAGGGATTGAAATTGGGTCTGTTATCTCCGCTGGAGATCTGGTGATGATCGAGTTTTATTTTGAAAATACCGGAGGCGGTTTTCTTTTCAGAACCTTTACATGAAATTAAAGCAGCCAACAATAACATATACCTGAGTTTAATCATCAACTTCTTTCTATTTAAGAACAATATACATTTCATGTACTTCATTTTTGTTGTACGCTATCATAGATACTTTGTTACATTAGTATACAGATAGCTATTTTCGGCATACCAACAACATATTTAAAAGATTACCTGATTGTAGATACTTTATTCATTTTCCAGTATCATCATCTCCATTTCTCTTTCTTCAACAGTAAGTATTAATCCGATTTTTAAAAGTGCTTCTTGAAAAGCTCCCTTTACATTCATTTCGTATTCAAACCTAAAATCGAATTTTCCGGTAATTCCTGTTTCATTAATAACGGGTTTACCGGCTATATACCAGCTATCCAGATACCTTTCAATAAAATCCTTCATACTGGCTCCATCAACATGATAACTATTACGT
>JBATAS010000216.1:0-1967 GCA_049661965.1 Ferruginibacter sp.
TGCATAGTTGCAGCTGAAAATAAAAAGCAGGCAATCAGTAAATTCTTTATCATGTTGTTTATTTATTGATAATTATTTTTTGAGATGATTCTCTTATATACAATTTAGGTTTGAGTATTTTTTCCACATCACTCATATCGCCTTTGTTGTGCATGGCTTCAATAAAAAGTTTTGCCGTAATTTTTCCCAGTTCAAAAGATGGTTGCTCTACACTGGAGATGGTAGGAGAGACCAGGCTTAAAATGGGTTCATCATTAAAACCAACCAGTCCAATATCATGCGGCATGTTTAATCCTTTCTTTTTAATGGCCAGCATGGCGCCAATAGCCATTCTGTCGCTGATTGTAAAAATGGCATCGGGCCTTTTCTTCATTGCCAGTAATTCTTCGGTGGCAAAAAATGCATAGTCCTGGTTAAAGTCGCAATGCATGATAAGGCTTTGATCAGTTTTAATACCGTGCTTTTTCAAAGCAGCCAGGTAACCGTCCATTCTTTTATTACTGATGTCGAGATTTTTCGGTCCTGCTAAAATAGCAATACGTTTATAACCCTGTTCTATCAAATGTTCAGTTGCCTGAAAACCGCCGTCTTCATTATCAATCCGCACACTGGGAGCTTTCAGGTGTGTAGTAACACGGTCAAACACAACCAGTGGAATTTCCTTTTCCTGTATCTTCTTAATGTGGTCAAAGTTTTTTGTTTCTGCACTTACTGAAACAATAAAACCATCAACCAGGCTTTCTAGCAATCGCCTGGTATTTAAAATTTCTCTTCCAAAAGATTCATTACTCTGGCATATCATTACTGTATAACCTGCTTCAAGTGCCACTTCATCAATACCTCTTACCATCATGGATAAAACATAATCGAGGTTAGGAACAATTACACCAATTGTATGTGTTTGCTTATTGCGTAAACTCAAGGCAAGCTGGTTCGGTTGGTAGTTAAGTTCATCTACCAGGTTCATAACAGCCTGTTTGGTTTCCTTATTTACATCAGATGCATTGCGTATGGCACGTGATACTGTTGATACCGAAATATTCAGTTGCCGGGCAATATCTTTTATAGTGGGCGGCTTGGTCATCTGTAGCAAGAATTGTTGAGGTAAAGCTAAACAATATAAAAGTTTCGGGAAAACCGGTATCGTTACCGGTACCGTTATCGGTTTAAAAAATTAATAATTGGTTAACTATAATTTAATAATGCTATATTTTATTCATCAAATAGGCTATATAATTGGAAATATATTAATGACGATAAAAATGCAAAACCGGTTTTAAAAAACTACTATTGTGCATGCGGTTAACGATTTGCTATTGACAACTGCGATATTTTCTGCTTTTTGTACCCTCTTTAAACTAACAATAACTAATTATTATAACCGATAAAACAGATAATTAAATGAAAGGAAAAATTGCAATTGTAACCGGTGGCGCAAGAGATATTGGCCGACAAGCTTCTTTAAAACTGGCAGCAGCCGGAGCAAAGGTTTGCGTAAATTATTTTGGTAACGAAGAGCAGGCCGATGAAACCATTCAAATGATTAAAGATGCTGGTGGTGAAGCAATCGCCGTGTATGGTGATATGACCAAATCGGCTGATGTGACGGCTGTTGTTGCAGCATGTACGGCAGCTTATGGTAACGTTATACATACATTGGTAAATGTTGCCGGCGGATTGATGGGACGTAAACCCTTAGCCGAACTGGATGAAGATTTCTGGGATTCGGTTATGGATGTAAACCTTAAATCGGTTTACCTGGTTACAAGAGCAGTTGTGCCGCATATGACCGAAGGAGGAACGATTGTAAACTTTTCATCGCAGGCTGCAAGAGATGGCGGGGGTGGTGGAGCTTCGGCTTATGCTGCAGCCAAAGGAGCTGTTTTAACTTTTACAAGAGGTATGGCAAAAGAACTGGGGCCTAAAGGCATCCGTGTTAATTGCATTTCTCCCGGAATGATCAATAC
>JBATAS010000217.1:0-37886 GCA_049661965.1 Ferruginibacter sp.
CAGCGAAACAGTGAAGAAACGCATCCGGTTGGAGAAACCAATGCACTTGTTAACGATGAATCGCAGGTTTCATAAAAATCATAACTTTAGTTTTTTAAAACAACAGCCGGGATATATCGGGGTTAAGAACTAAAAATTCTCTTAAAATACGGCTGATGCACAATTTTTACCTGGCTGACGTTATTTTTAAAAGATGCCTGTAATGCAGCAATTGTATTAAATTTGGCATCTTAGTTGATTTGAAATGCAGTGTATTATTAAATAAATATAAACGAAACAACACTAATTAAATGTTTAGTGAAATTTCAAAAAAATAAAAATGAAGAAAATATTCCTTTTTTGTGCAACCGTTTCAGCCGTAACTTTTATTTCCTGTTTAAAAGAATACAGCCAGGAAAACACAGGTGGACCCAATGACCTGATAGTTGGGGTTGATTGCCGTATCAGCAAAATAGCCTATACAAATGATACTGCTGCAATCAGCGGTATTGGAGCTATAACGGCCGTTATTAATAGTCTTGATATTGTTACCCGTGTAACCAAATTTGACAGCCTGAGCAATACGATTGAATTTATAGCCAATCCCTTGCTGGCAAACGATACTGTTTACCTTAGCAATGTTAATACTGATGAATATTTTATAAGAGACATTAACAACCGTATTGATAAACTGCATGGCCTTAGCGATCCAACCGATCCTTTGTCGCCTCAGTTTGACGTAAGTTATTTTTATAATACTACTGGTTATCTTACATCAAAGATATATTCCTATACCATCACTCCCGGTACTCCGTTTCGTGTTGTTGTGTATACCTATACGGGCAATAATCTTACCCATATGACCAGTACTGATCTTTTGACCGGCGATCTTGAAGTAGATGCTGACATCAGTTATTTTAACAACATTATCCCCAGGAGGTATCTTTATCTTTTTCCTGACGAAAAAGCGTATTCTTATTTTAACCAGTTTTATAATTTTGGAGAAAGACCGCGTAATGCTGTGAGAGAAATCCTGGTAAGAAATTATGATCCTGGAAATACGGTGAGAGATTCAATTACGTCTACTTTCAGCGATTATATCATGAGTCGTGATAACTATGTACTCAGTGTGCAGATGACCGGAGATGATCAGCCATCAATACCGGCATCGGTTGGAAAACTGAGTTTTTCTTATATGTGTAAATAAACCTGCTTTATATAAAAAGAAGTCCCCTGAAGAATCAGGGGACTTTTTTGTAATCAAACACTCTAAATTGCAGTGTTACATTTTTATAAATCTTTTATTAATAACTGTATTCTTATAAGAAACTGACAGTACATACATGCCTGCCGGCAGTTCCTTAACAGCATCAAGTTTGCTGTTGTTCCATCCTTTTTTTGCATTAACCTGGTGCTTGCTGATAGTTGTACCAACAGTACTGAAAATATTTATTGTTACAGGCCCATCAGCGGGTAATATATAATTAAGCGAAAGGCTGGATGCAACTGGATTGGTGAACGGCTTGATTTCAAATTCAATTTTATTATTGCTTACAGTAACAATTTTGCTGTAAACAAATAATCCGTTCTTGTCGAAAATCTTTAAACGGTAAAATGTCAAGCCGCTAATTTTTTCCGGATCGATAAATTTGTATTGAGTACCATTATTACCATGTAGAATAACTCCGATACTGGTATAGCCGGTTCCGTCAATACTTTTTTCCAGTTCAAAATGGCTGATATTATTTCCTGATAACATGGCCCAGCTTAATTCGGCATTTGATTGAACAAGTTTTCCGGAGAAATTATTAATATCGGCGGCCAGAATAATGCCGCAATTAATAATATTTAAAAATATATTGGTGTTGTTACTGTACGAGCAATTGATATTCGCCAGGTTTGAAGCAGTGGTGGCTACTACAATCCGGTACCGGTGTCCGCTATCGGCCGGGGCGGCTATAAATGGAGGGTACGAAGCAGTATATTCCCATTGCCCGCTAACTAAGCTTGGCGATCCAATACCGGTTATACCTGTATCAAACCAGCTTACCCCGCCGTTAACACTTCGCTGCCATTTATAAAAAGTATAGTTAGGAAAATAACAACGCACAACCGACGACATATCAACCAATGCCCCATAACAACCCCTGAACTCTGGTGTGTAATTCAATCCAATATTGGGTTCACAGGTAGAAAGATTTACGTCATCAACTGCCCAGTCATTTCCACCACCGCCGGGTGAGTTATTTCTTATAGATAATGTAAATGATGTTTGTGCAGCACCGGTTAAATAAGTAAAGCCTTTTCTTTTCCATAAACCGTCATAAGGGATGTCTCCGGTTGTATAATAATCTATTCCATTTAACTGAAAGGTTAAGTTTGGTTTTACACCCGGGGGATACGGCCCGTTAAATGATGCGTTTAATGCACCATTACCATTGCTGTCGCAGGCGCATTTGGGACAAATATTTCTGAACCAGGCACTAAAATCGTAATAAGTAGCCGGACATAAATTGGTGACGTTTTGTTGTATGGCAGGGCTTATAGCGTAACTGGCATTTACAACAGCCATATATCCGCCATTGGTACCAACTGCAGTTGCGGGGTTACCTGTGTTTGGATTTGAAGCTCCTGTATGATCGCCGATTATATCCCATACTGAGAAAACCCTTGAGCTATGCGGTATTGCTACTCCATTATTGGTTGCACCTGTAGCACTGCTGTTATTACTGATGCCATAATAACCATCATTGGGCTGGTTGGCCGAAAAATTTGTAAATGTATAGCCAGGTACAATAGCAGAAGCACTTCTGTTTTGTGTAGTACCGCTGCCAAAAGTTCCATTGTTTTCTATTACAGCATTACCGCCAATATAGTTAGGGCATACACCAATACTTTGAAATAATATAAGGTTACTTACTGCAAAAGGCGCTGTGATATTTGTACTGGATTGCCTGTAACGGAATGTACCACCCGGCATGGTTAATAATGTATTGTATGGTAATGCAGGATTAATGCGGACTCTGAATGAAGCAACCATGATACAAACACCACCATAAAATGAAGGTTTGTTATTGTATGCAATGGTGCCTCCGCCAGTAGAAGTATTGCCGGTATTAGTTGCATTGCCTGCTGTACTTCCCAGGTTTATCCTTAATGTTTTATTTGTGTTGTTGAACATGGCCTGGTCATCACTGGCAGCATCTGTATACGATCTGAATACGAGGCCTTCGTTGGTTAGTATCTTAAGTGTACCGGGCAAATAGGTAAAGTTGGAATTAATGGTATCGTTATACCTTACCTGGCTGATGGAAAAGTTTGAAAAACTTCCTACGGCAATAGTTGCCCTTATTTCAAGTGTATCTCCAGGTTCAAAAGTTCCACCGTTTATATTTTTTGAAACATTGATATAACTTTTGCCGGTTTGTACCTGTGCAAATAATTGCTGTGTATCAACCGGAGAAACCAGGTACAAGATGCACAAATAAATTGTGTAGAGTATATTTTTTTTCATAGGATCTCTGTTTTGGTTCTGAAGAATGGATATTGTGTTTTAAGTTATTCATTTTGGTATATACGGACATACTGATATATTAAATTATACTAGGGGTTGTACTGCAGATTATGTGGGATAATACGAGGGTAGTTTTTTTAAATTATCTAAAATGATAAATTAAAAAAAAGTAAGGTTTTTTGTTCAGGTGTGTTATAATTACAACGCTGTATATTGTTGTATTATTTTGTAGAAAAGAAGGTTTAACGTAAAAAACGTAAAAATTTTTTTTTGCCCCGTTTTTTATAGTGAAAAACGATATAAAAAGCCGGTTTTATCCCGTTTTGTATAGTAAAAGATGTGATGCTTTAGCGTAATTAGTACAGGTAAAAAAACATTGATTTTTAGCTATAGTAGTTTAATAGAATGTGTTTTAATTAAATACATAAATATTAAAGCTTTCCAACCATATCTGCCGGTATCACCCATTCATCAAATTCTTTTGCGGTAACATAACCCAGTTTAACCGCCATCTCTTTTAAGGTTGTACCTTCCTTATGCGCCTTCTGGGCAATCTCTGCCGATTTGTAATAACCGATCTTCGTGTTTAAAGAAGTCACCAGCATTAAAGAATTATCAAGATGCTTTTTGATATTGGTTTTTATTGGCTCAATACCAACTGCACATTTATCATTGAATGAAACACATCCATCGCCAATCAGTCTTGCACTGTGCAGGAAATTATAGATCATCACCGGTTTAAAAACATTCAGTTCAAAATGGCCGTTGCTGCCGCCGATACCGATGGTAACATCGTTGCCCATTACTTGTGCGGCAATCATGGTTAATGCTTCGCATTGTGTAGGGTTTACTTTTCCCGGCATGATTGATGAACCGGGTTCATTATCCGGAATAAAAATCTCACCAATGCCACTTCTTGGGCCAGATGATAACATGCGGATATCATTGGCAATCTTCATCAAACTTACAGCAACTACTTTTAATGCAGCATGTGCTTCCACGATAGCATCATGTGCGGCCAATGCCTCAAATTTATTATCAGCAGTTCTGAAAGGAAGTTTAGTCAGTTTGGCAATATGCTTTGCAACATTTACATCATACTTTGGAGGAGTGTTTATTCCCGTACCAACGGCTGTGCCACCCAATGCCAGTTCGCTTAAATGAGCCAATGTATTTTTAATGGCTTTCAGTCCATGATCAAGTTGTGAAACATATCCGCTGAATTCCTGCCCGACAGTAAGTGGCGTGGCGTCCATAAAATGTGTACGTCCGATCTTAACCACTTTCTTATAAGCTTTTGCTTTTTTATCAAGCGTGTTGCGGAGTTTGGTAATACCCGGTATGGTAACTTCCATTAAAATTTTATACGCAGCAATATGCATGGCAGTTGGGAAAGTATCGTTGCTGCTCTGGCTTTTATTTACATCGTCATTAGGATGCAGGTATTTTTCTTTATCAGATAGTTTACCACCATTCAATACATGGCCACGGTAAGCAACTACTTCATTTACATTCATATTACTTTGTGTACCACTGCCGGTTTGCCAAACAACTAATGGAAAATAATCATATAGTTTTCCATCCAGTATTTCCTTACACACCTTACCAATCAAATCTGCTTTTTTCTTGGTTAACACCCCTGCTTCATTATTGGTAATAGCAGCAGCATGTTTAAGATAAGCAAATGCCTTAATAATCTCTTTGGGCATTTTATTAATGTCCTGTGCAATTTTAAAATTATCAATGCTGCGCTGGGTTTGTGCGCCGTAGTATGCATTCACGGGTACTTTTACTTCCCCCATCGTATCTTTTTCTATTCTGTATTCCATAATATTATTTTGAGATTTTTTCTTTTGCAAAGATAAGACTATTAAAAAAGGGCTCAAACGAGCCCTTAAATTATTTTCCGGTAAATACTGCTTTACGTTTTTCTAAAAAAGCAGTTGTACCCTCCTTCATATCTTGGGTATCAAAACTGTTTCCAAATTCTTTTATTTCTTCGGCAAAACCATCCTTGGTCTCATCAAATACAGCGTTGGCTGCTTTGATGCAGCCTGCAACAGCAAGTGGTGCTTTGGTATTAATAATGTCGAGGATTTTTTTGGTATGTTCCAATAAAGTTTCGGCAGTAGTTACATAATTCACCAGGCCAAGCTGTTTGGCTTCATTGGCATCAATCATGTGGGCACTCATCAGTAACTCCATGGCTTTGCCTTTGCCAATCAGTTGAACCAATCGCTGTGTTCCGCCATAACCGGGTATCAAACCCAAATTAACTTCGGGTTGCCCAAACTTTGCATTTTCGGCTGCTACTCTGAAGTGACAGGCCATTGCAAGTTCACATCCACCACCCAATGCAAAACCATTAACGGCAGCAACAATGGGTTTAGGAGAGTTTTCAATTTTAGCAAAAATATCCTGCCCTCTTTTGGCTAACGCCATAGCGGCAGTTTTATCAAGGCTTCCAAACTCTGAAATATCTGCACCGGCAACAAAGGCTTTTGGCCCTGCACCCGTAATAATTGCTGATTTTATTTCTGCAGTATTATTTATTTCATCAACAACATTGTTCAGGTCGGTAAATACGGCTACGTTTAAAGCGTTTAATTTATCAGGCCTGTTGATGGTGATAATTAAAACACCGTTTTCTAAACCGGTAAGTAAGGTTTGATATGACATGTTTTTTTTGTAAAAATAACAATATGCTTCGAACTACGAATAGTTAAAATTAATGCAGGGAACAAACAACGGATAATTTATTATTGCTGCTGTTGCTGCATTTCTAAAAAGCGCTGATAAGAATTATTAGTGATTCCCGGATTTTTTGAAGTATAGCTGAAGGATTGAACAGCGTCTTTCTCATCAGCCTTTTTTGCTTTGCCATTATTAATGGTTACAGATACTTCCAGCGTATGTTCCGATGAACCTTTGTATGTTCCCTTAACCGGTGTGCAATCAGAAAAATTTCTGCCGATGGCCAATCGGACATGCCGGTCGCTTACAATACAGTTATTAGTAGGATCGAGGCCCAGCCAGCCATAGAAAGGAATGTAAGCTTCTACCCATGCATGTGTTGCACCTTCACCACGCAGTTCGTGATTTTTGGGGCAGATATAACCACTTACATACCTGGCAGGAATGCCGATCATATGCAGCATCACTAAAAGTACATGAGCAAAATCCTGGCAAACGCCGGCTTTTAATTCCAGTATCTCATCTACTTTCGTTTCAATTGTGGTTACCCCTTTTTTATACTCGAAATTATTATAAACATATTCTGATAAATTGTTTGCATTTACCAGCGGCGATTTGTTTGCATCAATAATACCAGTAAGTAATTTCTTGATTTGTTCATCTGCAGCAAATTTTTCCCGATGCATAAAATCCATATAAGGGAAGATGCCGCACATTTTATTCAGTTCCTCCCACTGTTGCACAGCCGGTAAATCATCTTTGGGCATAATAACCGGGGTGGTGCTTACAACAATATCCGACTGGATAGTTAATTCATTATGTGGTTCCACCACAGAAAAAACGCCGATCTTATTTTCAAAAAAATCGGTAAAAACTTCTATTGCCGGATCATCGGTTATTTTCAGTTCATGACTTTTTACAATCTGAAGGCTGTCGTTAACAGGGTAGAGCATGATCTGGTTACTGCAGTCAATCACTGTAGAGGGATAGGTATACCGGGTAATATGTTTGATATGATAATCGGCCATAAAAATTAACTAGGTGTTTCCAAAATAAAATTTATTGAAGGTAGATGCAATTTCCAAAAGTTCATTCCTGGTTTGCGGTAAAAATTCTTTCAGTAGTTTACTGTTGTTGCTGAGATTACTGTATTTGATATTGTTGATGCAACGGCCAATTAAAAATTCAAGCTGGTCATAATTTTCCGGTGTGCTTTCTGTTTTCAATCTTTCAAAATAACGGCTCAGCCTGTTTAAAGAATATAACAGCGAATGCGGAAAATCGGTGTTATATAAAACATGTTGTATTACCAGTCCGGCATCAAGTCTGCCCCGGTTTCTTTTCAGGTACAGTTCGTAGCCCGATAAGGAGTACAATAAAAAACGCCAGGTAGGATCATCTGCATGTTTTTCAAGATCGTAATCATATTCTTTCAGTTTGATGGTAAGCAGGTCAATGGTGATAATTGCTCTTGAAAGAAAACGCCCGATGTTTAAAAAATTAAAACCCTGTTCTCTTGCCATAGTTATGTCAACTGTTCCATTGTATAACATACCATGTCGTATCAGCAGATCCAGCGAAGTAACCGGGTCGCCGCTGCAAATGTTTTTCTCAATATCCGGTTCCCTGATGAGGTGATAAAATTCGTTCAGGCAAAGCCATACTTCCTTGGTGATATGATCCTGCACCGACCGTGCATTTTCCCTGGCACGGGTGATATTGTTGATGACCGAAAAATCATTTTCCCTGTCAATGATCAGATGTTCGAGAACCTTGGGAGAATCCCTTTCAATCATTTTGAATTCTTCCTCTGTCTTGTCACTATAGGTTTGTAAAACAGAATTCCAGCTGAAGTCATTGATCTCATCCTGCGACGAAATATATTTTGTATGCAGCATCCTGAGCATCCGGTTTGTACGCTCCATATATCTTGCCATCCAGAAAATTGATTCGGCTACTCTACTTAACATTTTTATTTATTTAGCTTCCTAATACCCATGTATCCTTACTTCCACCACCTTGCGATGAATTAACCACCAGGGATCCTTCTCTCAGCGCCACTCTTGTTAATCCTCCCGGTACAATATCAACACCATCGGGCCCATACAATGCATAAGGCCGCAGATCAACTCTTCTTGGTTGCAATTCACCATTTATATAACAGGGTGAAGATGATAAATTAATAATTGGCTGTGCTATAAAACTCCTGGGATCGCTGGTAATCGCTTTTTTAAAATCATCCATTTCTTTTTCAGTAGCCGAATTGCCGATCAGCATTCCATAGCCACCCGATTCATTTGTTTTCTTAATGACCATCTTATTCATATTCTCAAAAACCATTTTGCGGTTATCTGGGTCTGCCAGCTGATAAGTAGGTACATTTTTAAGAATGGGTTCTTCATTTAAATAATAACGGATCATGTCAGGCACATAAGTATAAACCGCTTTATCATCTGCAACGCCATTACCCATGGCATTTACAATAGAAACATTTCCTTTGCGGTAAGCCCAGTAAATGCCAGGTACACCCAACATACTATCCGGCCGGAAAACCAATGGATCAATAAACTCATCATCAACCCTGCGGTAGATAACATCTACTTTCTCCAGCCCCTTGGTTGTCTTCATATATACATGATGATTTTCAACAACAAGGTCACGTCCTTCAACCAGTTCAATGCCCATCAGCCGGGCAAGTGTGCTGTGTTCAAAATAAGCCGAATTAAAAATACCCGGTGTTAACAACACAACTGTTGGATTGCTTTTTTGACTGTTTGATAATGACAAAAGATTTTTTAAAAGCCTGTCGGGATAATCTTTTACAGGCAATACATTGTTCTTTGGTATAAGGTCGGGAAATATACGATATGTGATGCTTCGGTTTTCAAGCATATAAGAAACACCCGACGGCGTACGCAGGTTATCTTCCAAAACATAAAACTGTCCGTCGTAATCACGGATGAGATCAACACCGGAGATATGCGTATAAATATCGAATGGTACATCCACATTCATCATCTCCCTTAAAAAATTAGGGCATGAATAAATCAGCTTGGCTGGTATAATGCCATCCTTAATAATAAACTGTTGATGATAAATATCTTTAAGAAAAATATTCAGCGCTTTCAGCCTTTGTTTAATGCCGTCTGCAATTTGATTCCATTCCAGTGCTGTAATAATACGGGGAACAACGTCGAAAGGGAAAATCTTTTCAATGCCTTCGCCACTGCTGTACACAGTGAACGTAACACCTTGTGTCATGAACAGCTTTTTTGCCTGTTCATCTTTTCGGGTAATTTCTTCGGGAGCAAGATTTTCTATGGCGGAAACAAAATTTTTATAATGGGGCCGGATGTCGCCGTTGCCAAACATTTCATCCCAGATATCAGGATGTTCAAAGTATTTCCCCAGTAATGGATGTCCTTCCATAAAACTGAATTTACGAATAATGTAATTGTAAATAAAAATTTAAGGAAGCAATCGTTGGATAAATCTAAAAACTTCTGTTGTCTTTAACCCAGTTTTTTATATAGTCAGCAATTTCGGAAGTGGTGGCACCTGGAGCAAACAGTTTACCTACGCCCATTTTATTAAGTTCTGCCATATCTCCTTCGGGGATAATTCCGCCGCCGGTAAGCAATACATCGTTCATTTCTTTTTCCTTCATCAAAGCAATGATCTTTGGAAATACGGTATTGTGTGCACCGCTGAGAATGCTTACACCAATAGCATCTACATCTTCCTGTAATGCAGCATTCACAACCATTTCAGGAGTTTGACGCAGGCCGGTGTAAATAACTTCCATACCGGCATCACGTAAGGCCGTGGCAATAACCTTGGCGCCACGGTCATGGCCGTCTAATCCTACTTTGGCAACTAATACTCTGATGGGTCTGGTCATATTCATTGGTTAAAAATAGTTAAAGCATTTTTAATCCTTTTAACTGTTTCATCTTTCCCTATTAATTCTGCAATTTGAAAAACAGCGGGACCAAACTTGCCGCCAACCAACATAATGCGTAATGGAAGCAGCAGTTCGCCAGGCTTTATGTTTTTTTCAGCAACCAGCGTTTTAAAAACCTCTTCAATTTTTACCAGTTCCCAATTATTTATTTCCGCAATCAAATCGCAATATTTATTAAAGAAAGCTGCCTTCTCCTCATTCCATTTTGGCTTAACGGCATCAATATCCAATATTTCAGGTGTTTTAAAGAAAAAGCCTGCCTGTTCTACAAAATCGGGCAGCAGCGTACAGCGTTCTTTTACTAATTCTATTACTTTTTCAAGCTTCTGTTTACTTTCAATTTGAATGCCCGTAGCTTCTAAAAGCTCCTTAACTTTCAACTGTAAACTTTCAACTTTCAACTTCTTTATCCATTCATGGTTGAACCATTTGGCCTTTTCAAAATCGAATTTGGCACCAGCCTTATGTACCCTGTCCATCGAGAATTTTTCAACCATTTCTTCCAGAGAAAATATTTCCTGCTCGGTACCATCGTTCCAGCCAAGTACAGCCAGCAGGTTGATGAATGCTTCGGGTAAAAATCCTTTCTCCTTAAAACCTTCAGTTAGTTCATTGGTCTTATGATCGGTCCAGTTCATGGCAAAAACCGGGAAGCCGTATTTGGCTCCGTCCCGTTTGCTGAGTTTGCCGTTGGGCCCCATGATTAATGGCAGATGCGCCCATTGCGGCATATTTTCAATACCAAAAAGATATTTCCAGAGCAGTATGTGAACGGGAGCACTGCTCAGCCATTCTTCGCCCCTGAAAGCATGTGTTATTTTCATCAGCGCATCATCCACTACAACCGCAAGGTGATAAGTTGGCATTCCATCAGCTTTCAATAAAACCTTATCATCAACTAAGGAAGAATCAAAATTGACTTCGCCATGAATCATATCGGTAAAGGAAATGGTTTCATGCCCGGGCATTTTAATCCTGATAACATGTTTTGTGCCATCAGTAAGCAATTTATCTGTTTCGGTTTTGGGCAAGGAGAATGAATTTTTCATCTTCATCCTTATTAGCCCGTCATATTGTGGCGATGGATTTGTTTCCGATTTCAGATCGGTTCTCATTTTGTCCAGTTCTTCCGGCGTATCAAAAGCATAATAAGCAAATCCCTTTGCCACCAGCTCCTCTGCATATTTCCGGTACAATTCCTTTCTTTCGCTTTGCCGATAGGGTCCAAATTCTCCAGGTTTTTGGGTACTTTCATCTGGTTCCAGCCCACACCATTTCAGGCAATCAAATATATATTGCTCAGCACCTTCAATGAAACGGGTTTGGTCGGTATCTTCAATCCGCAGAATAAATTCTCCTTTATGTTTTTTTGCAAAAAGATAATTATAAAGCACCGTACGTACCCCTCCCAAGTGTAAACCTCCGGTAGGGCTTGGTGCAAATCTTACTCTTACTTTACTCATGCTGCAAAGATATGCCCGTTGTAAGTTTAAAAACAAGTCATAAAAAAACCGTGAAGAATTTTCTTCACGGTAGTAAATATCTTATTAAAATAAAATTTAGCGTAGGATGATTGTTCTTGCCGGTCTTCCATCAATTGATATGGTAGCCAGGTTATCGCAGGTTCCATTGCCAAAATCAATTACAGCAAAATGATTAGGCCCCTGTACTTTTAATTTTCCTTTATCAATATTTGCACAGGCATTTTTCTTTTGCAGCGCTTCTAATACGGTAATTGTTCTTGATACGTTTGCAGCATTTGTTACAGTATGGTCGCCTGTTATTGAAAAAATATCATCAATAATAGTATATGTACCAACACCAGCCGTTTGAGTTATATATCTCATGCCGCTATGTGTCCAGTATCTTCCGGTAGGTGCGGTAATCTTTCCTGCTTCAGTTTTTCTGCTCCAGCTCCTGGTACCAGGTGTGCTGGTATTAGTCCAGGTATAAGTGCCCTCTACTTTGAACAGGTTTACAAAATAATTATCAAAAGTCATTATAGCCATACTTCCGTTTCTCCGTACAGAGTCGGTAAGTACAATATTAATTTTACCACTACGGGTAACTCCATTATAGGTACAGGCTGTTCCAAAATCAATTACAATTGTTTTTGGAAAACCTGTGGCTGGTGTTATAGTAACATTTGCACAAGGAATGAAATTATTAGTTGTAACAGTACCCGGAGCAAAATTTCCGGCGACATTGTTTTCAACAGCTACCTGCATAAATAAATCATTGGCATCTTCGGCCAGATTATCGGCAATAGCCTGGTCACCACTTAATTCGAAGGTGGTTTCTATTTCTTCCTGGGCTTCAGCAGTTTTTTTACAGGCGTTAAAGCCTACTACAAGGGATACCATGGTAAAGGCAAGTAAAAGAGGTTTAAGTTTCATTATTTTGAGTTTTTGATTAGGTAAGACTACTTCAATACAAAATTGTTTAATGAGATTTAAAAATTAATTTGCCCTATGTTTTACATTGCCAAAACGCCAAAATGGGTAAAAAAATTGTTTACCGGCAGTATTTGGGAGATGCCTCAGCATAAAAAAGCCATTTACCTGACTTTTGATGATGGACCACATCCCCAGATTACCAACTTTGTGCTTGATGAATTGCTCAAATTCAATGCCAAGGCTACTTTTTTTTGTGTTGGAAAAAATGTAGCTGCTAATTCCGGTGTGTTTAAAAGGATCCTGGACGAAGGGCATGCAGTGGGAAATCATACTTACGATCACCTTGATGGCTGGAAAACAGAGAATGCTAAATATTTGCAAAATATTTTAAAGGCTAAAAATAATATCTACTCAAATTTGTTCAGGCCTCCTTACGGAAGAATTACCCGCAATCAGCAAAAAAGCTTAACACAACTAAATGAACCGTTTAATATTATTATGTGGAGTGTATTAAGCGGTGATTTTGATGTAACTATTTCGCCGGAACAGTGCTGTAAAATGGTGTTAAAAAACACTAAAGCTGGCTCTATTGTTGTGTTTCACGATAGCGAAAAAGCAAATGACAGACTTCGGTTTACTTTGCCGGTTGTACTAAAACATTTTTATGAAAGAGGGTATCAGTTTGAAAAAATTGTACTTGATCAGCAGTAAATACATGGTGAATAGGCTTAAAAAATTGGGCCGGGGTAGAAACCCTGGCCCGTTTTTAATCCGTACCCTATGAAAACTGTCGTAAATGTACAGTGTTGTTGTTAAATTAGCAACAATTTTTTTAACAGTTTTTACAAGGTTATAACGTGAGGTACTCCATTGATATAAATTATGGCCAGGTTGTCGCAATCACCATTTCCATAATCCAGTAATGCAGTCCTGCCATTTCTTATTAATCTTACCTTGCCTTTAACGATCCACCGGCAACTGAATTTCTTTATTAATGGCTCAACAATTAAAGAGGCCCAGGTATGCCCGGCCGAATTTGAACCATTCGCACTTCCTTCAATTCTGTAAATATCATCTAAAGGAAAGTGTGGGGTACCGTTACCTGCTATCTGTAATACATCTTTCACACTATTCCACTTTCTCCAGCGGTTGTTGTTGGTATTTGTGATTTTGCCATTTATTACTTTAATATTCCAGCCCTGCATATTAGATGTACTGGTATTTTCAGTAATATGTGTGCCTTCAATATGAAAACTGTCAACATGATATCCAATAAAGGTAGTAGATACTTTTGCACCTGGTACAACCATCGGATTGGTGTAAATAGAAACTATCTTCCCTTTCCTGTATTTACCATCACGGCCCAGACAGCCATTACCAAAATCAATGGTTACAGTTTTAGGAAATACATGTGGAATGTTAGGAACAACAGTAATGGTAAAACACCTGTTTTGGGTATTTGCTGTTGTGCTACCCAGGTCAAATAAGCCCGAAACATTGGCACTTACGCCCAGGTCTTCGCCAACTACGCTTGCGTTCATGCTGGCTGTAATATTAAATACATCATCAAACTGGGCTTCAGCCTCAGCTTCCTGTATAGTAGCTTCCTGTGTGGCAGCCAGTTCAGCTGTTTCTGTTTCGGTAGTTGCAACAAAGCTGTCATCTTTTTTGCAGCTTGAAAATGTAATGGCTCCAATAAGGCCAAAGGCCAGCAGCCACCGGGTGAGGTTTAAAGTCTTTTTCATAAAAATAATTTTTTAATAAAGGTGAATAGAACGAACAGGTATAAGACAGGGATTGGGAACTATAGTTTAATGAATCGTTAAATTATTTTTAAGCAATTTTGTATTTCAAACTAAGATATGATTGTAGATACACATTGCCATTTATACCTGGATGAGTTTAAACAAGATATAGCCGGAGTAATAAAAAGGGCAGAGGCCGATGGCGTACATAAGTTTTATTTACCGGGGATAGATAGTACTGAAATTGAGAATATGTTACTGCTTGAAAGTAAATTTTGTGGAAAATGTTTTGCTATGATGGGTTTGCACCCGTGTTCGGTTAAAGAAAATTATCGGGAAGAATTAAACTTAGTTAAAGATTGGCTTGCTAAAAGAAAATTTGCTGCAGTAGGAGAAATAGGACTGGATTTTTACTGGGATAAGACTTTTATGGATCAGCAATTTGAAGCATTCCGGGTACAGATTGAATTATCGTTGCATTATAACCTGCCCATTGTTATACATACCAGAAACGCTATGCAGGAAACTATTGATGTAGTTAAGGAATTTGTTCCCAGAGGAGTGAGGGGTATTTTTCATTGTTTTGGAGGAACAATTGAACAGGCAAAGGAAATTATTGATGCTGGATTTTATCTGGGAATAGGAGGAGTACTTACCTATAAAAAATCAGGCCTGGCCGAAGTACTGGAAAAAATTGATTTAAAGCATATGGTATTGGAAACAGATTCGCCTTATTTAACGCCTGTACCATTTAGAGGTAAGCGAAACGAAAGTAGTTATATTAAATATGTTGCAGAAAAACTGGGCCAGGTAAAAAATATAAGTGTTGAAGAGGTTGCATCTGTTACAACTGCAAATGCAGAAAATATATTCGGAGCATAAGCACTGATACTGTATTTTTGCCAGCCTTAAAATGGAGACTTGTCCGAGTGGCTTAAGGAGCACGCTTGGAAAGCGTGTATAGGGGAAACTCTATCGAGGGTTCGAATCCCTCAGTCTCCGCAAAAACCTCCGTTGCCTTGGCAACGGAGGTTTTTTTATTTCAATACTTTCTCCATTTGCGTACTTCTTGAACCCTTAATAAGCAGTAAAGTATTCTTGAAATCTTGCTGACGATACCAGTTAGCAGCCTGTTCAGAATTTTCAAAGAACTGGAAATCGTGATCAAGGTTTTTAAATTCACTACCCACCAGTACTACATTTCCCCACTTATATCTTTTTATAAGGTTGACCAGTTCTTGATGTTCCTGTAAACTTGCGTTGCCTAATTCCTTCATTCCACCCAAAAGCAAAACCTTGTTTTCGCCATGCATATTTGCAAAATTCTCAATAGCAGCTTTCATGCTGGTTGGGTTGGCATTATAAGCATCTAAAATAATTTTGTTACTGTCTTTTTCAATTAATTGAGAGCGGCTGTTATCTGGTAAATAGTTTTCTAACGCTGTTTTTATTTTTTCATCCGGAACTTTAAAGTGTTTGCCAACAGTTACCGCCAACAATATGTTAGGTAAATTATATTCTCCAACAAGGTTTGTATTTATAGAATTTAAAACAGTATCAGAAGTGATTTCAACTTCCAATAACCCGGTACTTTTTTTTACTATTCCGGTAACATCGGCATCATGTGCTCCATAAGTAACAATATTTTCTATACCAGCACTCATTGTTTGTAAATACTCGTAATCTCTCATAATAAAAGCGGTGCCTTCATTTTTTTTCAAATATTCGAATAGTTCACCCTTACCCTTTCTAATACCTGCCTCGCTGCCAAATCCTTCTAAATGGGCTTTACCACAGTTTGTTATAGCACCATGAGTTGGCATAGTATAAGAGCAATACCCTTCAATTTCTTTCAGGTGATTGGCCCCCATTTCTATAATAGCAATTTCAGCATCAGCCTTAATTTTTAAAATGGTAAGTGGAATGCCGATATGGTTATTCAAATTGCCCTCGGTAGTATATGTTTTATATACTGAGGATAAAACGGCATGTATTAATTCCTTTGAAGTAGTCTTACCGTTGCTTCCGGTTATCGCTATAAATGGTATTTTTTTTTCAGAAGCTGCTGACATGAGTTGCATCCGGTGATACTTTGCCAGGTCTTGCAAAGCTTTCAATACATCTGGTACAAATATGATCCTGTCGTTGGGCTCATTGATTTCTTCATCAACAATGGCGTATGCCGCTCCTTTTGTCAGCGCCTCTTTTGCAAACTGATTGCCATTAAATAGAGGCCCCTTTAACGCAAAAAACAGATCTGCTTTTTGTATTTTTCTGGTATCTGTTTGAATTGCTGGAAACTGGAGATAAATTTTATATAATTCGGGTATTTGCATATATCAAAATTAATGGGAACTGTTTAATAATGGCAATAAAAAACCTCCTGATAGTTCAGGAGGTTTTTTAAATATTATTATATAAAGTTTATTTCTTTTTCTTGCGTGAGTTCTGTTTACGTTTACCAAAAATATTACCTTCTTTAAACCCTGGTCCTTCAGGTGGGCCTAAATAAGTTTGGGCACAACGGAAACCAACTGTACTTGCAGCCTGGTCTTCCTGCATAAACCTGCGGGTGCCTGGCGATAACCAATAAGGCCTGTCATTCCAGCTTCCGCCCTTAATAACTCTTGATTCATCATTGATTAAAGAACTGATGCCATATCCATAATAAACACCACTTGAAGAATCTCCATCAAGATAATTGATTACATCATTTTTTTGATAATTAGCACGGTTTTCAACTTCCGAGTCAGCGATATCAACTTTTTTCAGACGCCCCATACTGTCTCTTTCATATTCACCACCTGAGTTCTTATAATACTTTTGAAATTTATTTCCGCGGAAATAATTGAAATCTTCACCATCACTTGGTGTCATTGGTCTGTACACATCACCAACCCACTCACTAACGTTACCACTCATATTATATAAGCCAAAAGCATTTGGATAAAAAGCCTTGATAGGGCCGGGAATTGCAGAACGGTCATTCAAGCCACCAGCAATACCCATGTTATCTCCACTACCACGCTTAAAGTTGGCTAAAAATTTACCCTGCCAGCTGCCACGACGGTTGTCACGAAGGCCGTTTGGATTGTTGCTCCATGAATATATCTGTTGATTTGAGAATAACTCCTCTCCGCTTTTCTTTTCACTTTTACGTGGATTAGGATTCTGCGATAACATACCATAAGCGGCATATTCCCACTCTGCTTCTGTTGGCAGGCGGTATCCCATATTTAAAATACCATCCTCCATTCTTACATTTGATCTTGGTTTACCGTTAACATCTTTTAAAGCTGATTTTTTTGGCTTATTTCTTCCCTGAATCATATCAGGCGACATTAAATAGGTTTCAGTATTAAAAGAACCATCTGCTCCTGCACCTTTCATTTCTCTCTTTATAGCATCTTTCTTCAAATAACCTTTGCTCTGCAGGTTTAATTCGTTAACCCTGTCTGTTCTCCAGATACAAAAATCATGTGCCTGGCGCCAGCTAACACCTACAACCGGATAATAGTTATATGAAGGGAACCGGAAATAATACTCTACATAAGGTTCGTTATAAGCTAACTCCTCACGCCATACCAATGTATCGGGTAAAGCTTTGTTTAGAATGTTTGTATCGTTCGAAAAAGTGTTTTCAAGCCAGTATAAATATTCACGATAGTGAACATTAGCTACTTCAGTTTCATCAATAAAAAATGAAGGAACAGTAATACGGCGTGGAATATTATTCCAGTCACCCATAACATCTTCGTCCTTTGCTCCCATTACAAACGAACCGCCTTGTACAAAAACCAATCCCGGGCCGGCTTTTGGGTATTTAACTTTGGCAACATGAAAGTTACCCATGTTTTTGTCATCATAATTCCAGCCGGTAGCAGAAGATTTGCTTTGCTTTTTGCCGAAAATTCCACCTTTTTTACAGGCACTTAAGGAAAGACCTGCAATTACAAGGATCATCACATTTTTTCCTGAAAATAGTTTTTTCATGTTCATTCGTTTATCAAATTGTTTAACGAAAGGTTTTCTTTATTATTGTATATGAGGTTATATTGGCTGCGAATATAAATACTTTAAGTGAAACCGCTGTATTTCCAATGCTTTTTTTAAAGTTAAATATTTAGATCTGTTGCATCAGGGATTTTTTATGATCTGTAAAAAAGCGGTTGGTTGAATTTCTTATAAAGATAGCCATATACATCAAAAATATCTGCTGATAAGTATGCAACAATATAATCTGCCCTTACCTTATTTTAAATAATTGTGGTTATAAGGTTTTAAAAATGATACATGGACTTTATAAAATACAAAATGTTAACTGTTTTTTGTGACAGAAATTTAAGGAACATAGCTGAATAGTTTATTGCATTTAAAATGACTGAACACTTTACTTAGCCTTACTTTCATGGGTTGAATATTTACTATCCAGGAGTGGGGTTTGTTTTATGTGGCTGGTTTCGCAATAGTTTCTGCAAAATATTTTTTGTTTTTTTTGGTTAATATAACCAAGAGCTTTAATCTTGCATACAATTAACAATATTCGATTTTGTATTGTTGAAGAGTGCAAATTTTATAACGTAAGGAGTTTTTTAATAAACCGTACATTTATAAAACTTAACTAACTAAAAAAAAGTTAAGGATTTTCAAGAGCAGCAATAAACGGCATTCGGCTTCGTTATTCAAAGCAAAATGTAAAAAATAGGGATATTTAAGAGAAAATTCCTGATAATTTTTGAGTTTTATGCGGATATATGACTTTTAGTATAAAAAACCCTATATCTTTGGGAACAGTATATTTTTTAGTTTTTTTTAACAAGATTTTATAATTTAGTTGTTCATTTCAATAAAACGATTATTTTTACAACATAATATAACCATTAAAATTAACGCTTATAGAGGTAAGTCTACCTAACCAAGACAAAACAAAACGCATGAAAAAAGTAACTTTGAAACTAACTGCCTTAGTTATGTTACTGGGAGGAACAATAACTGTATCTTATGCCCAGAACAATTTAAATGTAATAACATCAGCTGTTCCGTTTTTACGTATTTCACCCGATGCCCGTAGTGGTGGAATGGGAGATGTGGGTATTGCCGTATCAGGTGATGCTAATGCAAATTTTGCTAACATAGCCAGAACTCCATTCAATAGCAGTAAAGCTGCAATTGGTATTAACTATTCACCATGGTTAAGAGATTTATCTGTAAATGATGTTTTTATAGCCTCTTTAGCAGGTTTTTATAAAATTGACGATCAGCAGGCATTATCTCTTGGATTGAGATATTTTAAACTGGGTAATATCCAGTTCACTGATCAAAGTGGTAATGATTTAAATCAATATAATCCGAAAGAGTTCGCTATAGACTTAGGATACTCAAGAAAGCTTTCAAGTAAGACAGCTTTGGGTATTGCTGTTAGGTATATCAATTCAAATTTAACTGGTAATTTTAATAATGGAGGACAAAGCTACAAAGCTGGTTCTTCAGTAGCTGGCGATTTACATTTATTCCATCAGGGTACTAAAGAAAATGGTCAGGGCCTTAACTGGGGTGTAACATTAAGTAACCTTGGTTCTAAAATTTCTTATTCCAGCGATGCTACCCAAAAAGATTTTATTCCTGCTAATTTAGGTGTGGGTTTAGCATATACTAAAGTGTTTGACGAAGCAAACAAAATTACGTTTGCAGTTGACTTTAACAAATTGTTGGTACCGGCACCTCCAAGATTAAGTACTGGAACTGATAGTACTTCACAAGCCGATAACGCTGCAGCCTTACTTAAGTATCGTGATCGTGGTGTAGTAAGTAGCTGGTTGAATTCTTTTGGAGGCGACGAATCTGATGGAATCAGTGAAGAAATTCAGGAAGTTAACCTTTCAATTGGTGCAGAGTACTGGTATAACAACGTATTTGGTTTCAGAGCAGGATATTTTTATGAGAACCCTAATAAAGGTAACAGAAAATATTTTACTGTAGGAGCCAGTGTTAAATACAGTGTTGCTACTTTGAATTTTTCTTACCTGTTCCCATCAGGAGGCGGAATTAACCGTAACCCATTATCTAATACATATCGTTTTGGTTTAGTATTTGACTTTCCTGCTAAATAATAATAACTTTTTCATGTAAAAAAGTGTTCCGGTTTACCGGAACACTTTTTTGTTTATAGAGTCGGTCTAAAAACGGATATTTGCACAATAAAATAAAACATGGCGTATAGAATTGGTTCAGGTATTGATTATCACAGGTTAGTTGAAGGGAGAGATTTGTGGATAGGTGGAGTAAAAATACCACATACAAAAGGAGCTTTGGGGCACAGTGATGCCGATGTATTATTACATGCTATTTGCGATGCCATTTTAGGGGCGTTAGCGTTAGGAGATATTGGTTTCCATTTTCCCGATACAGATGAAAAGTATAAGAATATTGACAGTAAACTTTTGCTTAAGGAATGCATAAGACTTATTGATGCAAAAGGGTATAGAGTTATAAATATTGACAGCACACTCTGTTTACAATCTCCCAAAATAAAAGACTATATTTTAAAGATGCAAGAAACGATTGCAGCAATCGCAAATATTACAGTGGCAGATGTTTCAGTAAAAGCGACTACAACTGAAGAGTTGGGTTTTATTGGGAGGGAAGAAGGGTTAAAAGCTTATGCCACTGTATTAGTTTCCATAAAATAAAAATTTGAAAAAATACATTCTTACATACTGCCTTCTTATGCTTATGCAATTAGCTTTTTCGCAGAAGCAAACTAATATCTGGTACTTTGGAAATAAGGCAGGTCTTGACTTTAATCAATCCCCACCACTTGTTTTAAAAAATGCCGGAGTAAACTCACAGGAAGGTTCAGCAGTTATGTCGGATAATAACGGGAAGCTGCTTTTTTATACAAATGGAGTTACTGTAATGAACAGAAAGCATGAAGTAATGCAGAACGGTAATTTTGTAAAAGGAGAATTGAGCAGCACTGACAATATAATTATTGTACCCTTGCCCGCAAACGATAGTGTATATTATTTATTTACTACAGGTTCGGCTTTTGAGGAAACACCTGGGTTTTCATATAGTATAATTGATATGAAGGCCGATGTTGGATTTGGAGCGATTACTGTAAAAAATAATTTTATTGAAGATACTGTGCTGGAAAAACTAGCAGCTGTAAGGCATTGTAATAAAAAAGACTTTTGGATAGTTGTTCGTAAATGGGATACTGATGAATATCATTCGTATTTGTTAACAGCTGCAGGCTTAAACCCTGTTCCTGTAATCAGCCATACGGGACTTGTAATAAACGGTGTATATAATAATGCCATTGGTACTCTAAAATTTTCAGCTAAAGGAAATAAAATTGCTGCCGTTCACTCTTTTTTTAACGATGCTGTTGAGTTGATGGATTTTGATAATACCACTGGAATTATTTCAAACCCGGTAGTTTTCAATCCCAATACAGTCCCCAGGCAAATAAGCTTTACAGGAATATATGGAGCTGAGTTTTCGCCAAACGGAAAATTATTGTATGTTTCATCCAATCATTCTATTGCCGAACCTTCTATATTATACCAGTTTGATATTACATCAAACAATGCTGCAACCATACTGGCTTCAAAACAAACAATAGCAAGCACTACTCCCTGGTTTGCCGGCGATTTGCAATTGGCGCCGGATAATAAAATTTATATGGCTATGTGGAAGGATTCATCTATATCGGTAATTGAAAATCCAGATATTTCCGGTGCTGGTTGTAATTTCAATTATAATAAAATTTATATGGGGGATGTTACAACTGGGCCCGTACAGTTTGGTCTTCCAACTTTTATGCAAAGCTATTTTGACAGTACATCAAACCCCTATGACTTTAGCAGGCAGGGCAGTTGTTTAGACAGGACAATAACGTTTAACCTTAACAGGCTTAGCGGTATTGATTCTGTAAAATGGAACTTTGGCGATGGTCAACAGTCGCAGGTACTGCAACCTACACACACATATAATAATGCAGGTTTTTTTGATGTTAACCTGGTTGTTTATAAAGTTGATTGTTCTGGATTAAATGATACCATAAACAGGAGAATCTGGATAGCTCCGGCTGCAGTTTTTTTAGGGCCCGATACATCAGGCTGTAATCCAACAGCTTTTGAAATTGGTGTTGATGAAATATTCGGTGTAAATTATTTATGGAATACAGGGTTTAACGGTAGTAAAATAACCACATCGGGTTTTGGCACTTATTGGCTTGAAATGGAACAGAATGGTTGTAAGGTGAGAGATTCTCTTATTTATGTTGCTGAACCCAAGCCATCAGTAAATCTTGGCCCCGATACAACTGTATGTAAATACAGTCCGGTCATTTTAAGAACAGGCAATACAGTTTTTGATTCGTATTTATGGAGTACCGGCGAAACAACTTCATCAATTTCAATTAACAGTAAAGGAACATACTATGTTACAGTTACTAAAAATTCATGCGAAGCATCTGATACAATAACCGTAACAGCAGGAGACTGTGATATATATATTCCTTCGGCCTTTACACCCAATAATGATAACTTAAATGAAACCTTTGGTGTTATTACCGATGTATCAGTTCTGTATTTCTCACTACAGATTTTCAGTAAATGGGGCCAGGTGATTTTCAGTACTAATGACGTTAACCAAAAATGGGATGGTACATTTAAAGGGAAAAATATGCCCAACGGCTCTTATTTGTGGATAATGAACTATGTAAACCTACGGGGCCAAAAAAGGTATGAACAAGGTACAGTAATGCTCATCAGGTAATTTTTAATAAAGCTTTCTTATTATTTTCCTTTATACATGGTTAACTTTGCCGCCATGCATACTTTACCTGTTAATATTGTAAACACTTCATCAAATCCTTTACCGGGTTACTCAACTGCAGGTTCGGCCGGAATGGATATACGGGCAAACCTGAATGAAACGGTAACCCTGCAACCATTAGAGCGACGCTTAATACCCACTGGCCTCTTTATTGAACTGCCCGAAGGATATGAAGCACAGATACGGCCCAGAAGCGGATTGGCAATAAACCTGGGAATAACCTGTTTAAATTCTCCGGGAACAATTGACGCAGATTACAGGGGAGAGTTAAAAGTAATCCTGATAAACCTCAGTAATGTGAATGCAGTAATTAATCATGGCGACAGGATAGCGCAAATGATAATTGCGAAAGTGGAAAAAGCAAACCTAGTTCCTGTTGAGCAATTAAATGATTCATTTAGAGGAGAAGGTGGCTTTGGCCATACGGGCATTAAATAAAACAAAAACCAACGAATGAAATATATAAGTTCTGTTTGTATCCTGCTGATATTGATTCTTTCAGTAACCAGTTGTAAAACAGTTAAACAGATTAATAAGGCAATTGCACCTAAGGATACTTCGGCTGTAATCATTGTTGATCAAACAAATATTGATTCGTTGCAGATGATTGCCAGAACTATTGAAAACCTAAAGCGTAATTATATTGATTTTAAAACTTTTAATGCTAAAATTAAAGTTGATTACCAGGATAATAAAGGAAAACAACCTGATATAACTGCTGTTGTAAGGATTATTAAAGACAGTGCAATCTGGATATCCCTGTCAGCTTCAATTCTTAGTATTGAAGTTTACAGGGTGCTGATAACCAAAGACAGCGTTACCTTATTGAATAAGCAAGATAAGGAAGTACAATACCGGTCTATTGACTATTTACAGGAAGTGACCGAAATACCCTTTGATTTTAAAACCTTGCAGGATCTGCTGATTGGTAACCCCGTTTTTTTAGACAGTAATATTGTTTATTATAAAAAAACCGATAATCAGATATTATTTTCAATGGCAGGCCGCTTTTTTAAGCACCTGCTTACACTTACCAGCGATAATTACCTTTTAACGCATAGTAAACTGGATGATGTGGATATAACCAGAAGCCGCACTGCTGATTTAACTTACGGCGATTATGAAAATAAAACCGGATTTAATTTTTCAACTTACAGAGAGATAACCGTGTCGGAAAAAAACAAACTCGACATCAGGCTTAATTTTAAACAACATGAGTTTAACAAAGAATTATCACTTCCTTTCAGCATTCCAAAAAATTATACGGCGAGGTAAGCGTTATTTGCAATTATACACATCTGTGTGTTTAATTCGGATAATATTTATTTTTCAGATTGTAATTTTGATCAACACCTAATTAGTAACTATGTTTAAATACATCTTCGGCAGCATTTTATTTACGTTATGTGTGTTTTCGGGTATAGCACAACAAACCCGTGAAGAACTGGAAAAACAGCGGGCACAACTGAAGAAGGAAATGGAGCAAACTCAAAAATTGCTCAATTCAAATAAAAGTAAAACCAAAGAAAGCCTGATACAATGGAGGTTGATCAATGATAAAGTGAACCTGCAAAATAAGCTGATAGAAAATCTCAGCAAGGATATTAATTTACTGGATAATAATATTTATACCAACCAGCGTGAAATTAACCGCTACAATAAACTGCTTGATACATTAAAGGAAGAGTACGCCAAGAGCATGATATATGCATATAAGAACAGGAATAATTATGATTTCCTGAGTTTTATTTTTTCGGCAGCCAGCTTTAATGATGCCATTAAGCGAATTGCCTATTTAAAATATTACAGAACATACAGGGAGAAACAGGGCGAAAATATTCTGCGTACACAGGAACTGAGAAAACAGCGCCTGAATGAGCTTGGCAGTATTAAAGAAAATAAAAGAGAAGTACTGAAAACCAAGGATAAAGAAATGGGATCATTAGAAACCCAGAAAGTAGAGAAGGACAGGATAATGAATGATTTGAAAAAACAAGGCAAGCAATTGAACAGCCAACTGGCTGCCTATAAAAAACAGAATGCTAAAGTAGAGCGTGCTATTACTGCTGCCATTAACAAAGCACGTGAAGATGCAAGAAAAGCAGCTATTAAAAAAGCAAAGGAGGAAGAGGATTTAAGAATAGCTGCTGCTAAAGCAAATCCTAAAACTGAAACTAAAACTGAAACTAAAACCGAAACAACAACTGCACCCAAAAAGACAGTAACTGCAAAGGCTCCCGAAAGTGTTTTGCTTAACGCAGGTAATATTGAACTGAATGAAAACTTTGTTAAAAACAGAGGATCTTTACCATGGCCTGTTGATAAGGGTGTTACTATCCTTCATTATGGAAAAAACAAATTACCAAGCGGCACAGAGTTGGTTATGAGTGGGATAACAGTGGCTACAGATATTGGAAGTAATGTTAAAACAGTTTTTGATGGTGTGGTTTCTAATATCGTTTTTATTGAAGATATGCAGGTTGTGATCATACAGCATGGTAAATATTTTACTACATACAGCAATCTTGGCAGCGTGTTGGTACAGCGTGGACAAAATGTAAAAACTGGTCAGGTAATAGGCAAGGCAGGAGCAAACCTGGATGGTATTGGCGCAGTTGACTTTTGGCTCAATGATGAAAAAAATGAGATTGATCCCGAGAAGTGGTTGAAATAATCAGATCACTCGTTTATACATAGCTTCATAAAGCGGTACAATATTTTCAATGTCGAATTTTTTTGCCTGCGCCAATGCATTGGCTCTGAATTCTAGCAAAGTGGTATCATCCTGTAAAATATGAAGTGCATTTTTGCTCATATCTTCCACATCGCCAACATTACTCATAAAACCGCAGTAACCATTAATATTTATTTCAGGTAAACCACCGGCATTGGTTGATATTACAGGCACTTCAGCTGCCATGGCTTCCAGTGCTGCCAAACCAAAACTTTCATATTCACTGGTCAGTAAAAATAAATCAGCAATAGGTAGAATGTCTTCCATCTGTTCCTGTTTACCTAAAAACTTAATGTTGTTGTGCGATTCACATTGCCTGGCGCTGGCTTCAATGTGCGACCGCTCAGGCCCATCGCCAAGCAATAATAAAGTAGCAGGCATTTTTTTCTGAATAAGTAAAAAAGTAGAAACCACATCCTCCACTCTTTTCACTTTCCGGAAATTGGATGCATGCACAAGTATTTTTTCGCCATTGGGAGAAATGAGTTTCCGGAATGCATCTACCGGCTGCTTATGAAATCTTTTTACATCCACAAAATTGTGAATCACTTCTATTTCTTTTTCAATGTTGAAATTTTTATAGGTTTCTTCTTTCAGATTATCCGATACAGCAGTAAGCACATCACTCTCATTCATCGAGAAAGTTACAACCGGGCTATAAGTCTTGTCCCGGCCCACAAGCGTAATGTCGGTGCCATGTAAAGTGGTAATAACCGGTATTCGTTTTCCCTGCTTGGCTAATATCTGTTTAGCCATATAAGCAGCGGCAGCATGAGGTATGGCATAATGCACATGCAGCAGCTCAACATCATTATTCAGGATCACATCAACCATGGTACTGGCCAGTGCCGTTTCGTAAGGGGGATAATCAAATAACGGATAAGTAGGTACCCTTACTTCATGATAAAAAATATTGGCATGAAAACCGCTCAGCCGCACCGGCTGCTGGTATGTTATGAAATGTATATTATGCCCCTTATCTGCCAAAGCTTTGCCCAGTTCTGTTGCCAGTACACCGCTACCGCCAAAAGTAGGGTAACATACAATACCAATATTCATATAGTAAGTTGATTAAGTAAAAAATGCATCTGCAATTTACCGATTTATTTTCATTAGCGTTTCCGTTCATGTATTGGTTTAAATCTGTAAGTTTGTTATAAAACTTTCAGCATGTTAATAAGGATCATTACTGCAGTACTAATTTTTATCTGTACTTCTTCTGTTACATTGGCACAAACCGACGACTCGGAAATGATAAAGAAGATATCAACAGAAATTCTCTTGAACGGCAAGGCTTATTCAAATCTATATACACTCTGTAAAACCGTTGGCCCCAGACTAAGCGGTAGTGCAGGTATGTACAAAGCCGAGCAATGGGGCTTACAGGTATTGAAGGAAGCAGGTGCCGAAAATGCTTACCTGCAACAATGCATGGTACCGCATTGGGTAAGAGGAAAAAAAGAATTTGCAGGATTCAAAACTAAAAAAGGTAATGCCGATACTGAATATGAAGTACTGGCGCTGGGTAATGCGGTAGGCACCGGCGATGATGGGGTAACGGCGCAGATTATAGAAGTAAAAAACTTTGATGAACTGGATAAAAGAAAAGATGAAGTAAAAGGGAAGATCGTGTTCTTTAATTATCCGTTTAATAAATCTATATTAAGAGGAGCTTATGGAGATGCTGTAAAGTACAGGGGCGGCGGCCCATCGGCAGCAGCAAAATATGGAGCAGTAGCTGTTGTTGTACGTTCGGTTACGGGAGCGTATGATGATTTTCCGCACACCGGTTCGCTCAACTATGATGTCAGCCAACCAAAGATTCCTGCTGTAGCTGTTAGTACAATGGGAGCTGATAGATTGAGTGCAGATATTAAAGGCTCTTATAAAAACGAGGAATTTTTTATACGGACCAATTGTGAAATGTTGACAGATACCATCGGCCATAATGTGATTGGAGAAATCAAAGGAACTGAGTTTCCGGATGAGATCATTACCATTGGTGGTCATCTTGATAGTTGGGACCCTGGTGAAGGTGCCAGCGACGACGGAACAGGCATTGTGCAGAGCATCGAAATACTGCGTGTTTTTAAAACACTCGGGTATAAACCAAAACGTACCATCAGAATAGTTTTATTTGCTAATGAAGAAAATGGCCTGCGGGGCGGTACAAAATATGCCGAAGAAGCAAAACAGAAAAATGAAAATCATATAATGGCCATGGAAAGTGATGGTGGTGCAGAATATCCCCGGGGCTTTGTTTGTGGGATGACCAAAGAGCAATTTGCCAAAGTACAAAGCTGGACAAAATATTTTGAAGCCTTTGACGCAACAAAATTTTCTTTTAACGAAGGTGGCGGTGGCGGTGCTGATATTGGCCCCTTGCAAAGGGCTTTTAAAACAGCCCAGTTTGGTTTAAATACCACAGGGCAAAGGTATTTTGATGTACATCATGCGGCATCGGATACATTTGAAAAAGTAAATGCACAGGAATTAAACCTGTGTGTGGTAGTTATGGCAACCATGGTTTACCTGGTAGATAAATACGGCTTATAAAAATTAAAAATCTTTTATGGCAGATATAAGATTTGATGAAGTGGAAAAAGAAGAACCGAAAAAGAAAAACGGTTTCCGCAAATTTTTGAGATGGTTTGTTTTAATTGTACTGTTAACCGGAGCTGTTGTTTTCTGGTGGAAATATTATTTTGTTTTTGGCGAAGGGGTTAAATCGGGAGAATTGAACTATGTGGTAAAAAAAGGAAATGTTTTTAAAACGTATGAAGGGAAACTGATACAGTCGGGTTTTCGTTCTAAAGCACCGGGTACTATTAGTTCTTACGAATTTGAATTTTCAGTAACGGATGACAGTATTGCTAATGTATTAATGAATAACAGTGGTAATTATTTCGATCTGCATTATAAAGAGTATAAAGGAACATTACCCTGGAGAGGTTTCAGCCCATATATTGTTGATAGGATCATCAATATGAAAGCAGTTGAACATTAGTTAAGCCCCGCTATACAGTAAAAATATAACCGGCTTTTTATGAAAGTCGGTTTTTTCTTTCCTCCACGCTGCTATACTTTTTGTTTTTACAAATTCATTTGATCCGGTCAGTTCTGCAGCAATGCAAAGTTTGGTATCGGGTTTACAAATCTTCAATAAATTTTCTATCAACTGGTTATTGCGGTAAGGTGTTTCAATAAATATTTGTGTGCTGTTTTTTTTCTGCGAATTTATTTCCATGGCTGATATGGCTTTATTTCTTTCCAGGCTATCAATAGGCAAATAACCCAAAAACTCAAACTGCTGCCCGTTCATACCGCTGGCCATAAGTGCCAGCAGTATTGAGCTTGGTCCAACTAAGGGTTTAACTGCGGCATTCATTTCCTGTGCGGCAGCAATTAAAACCTGTCCGGGATCGGCAATGCCCGGGCAACCTGCTTCGCTGATGATGGCAATGTTTTTTTGTTCTTTTATTTTTTCACGAAATGAATGCAGCACTTCTGCTTCGGCCTTATGAATGGTAAACCATTCGTAGTCATCAATAACAATCCCCCTATCCATCTTTTTAAAAAAACGCCTTGCGGTTCTTTCATTTTCTGCAAAAATTACTGCACAATCTTTTACAGCCTGCATTACATAAGCAGGAATTGTTTGCACAGCCGTTTCTTCAAGCACTGTTGGTATTAAATATATAACTGAGCTCATGATTTCTGATTTGCAGTATCTACTGGAAGGATACCATCGTTTTTTGTTTTGTATAAACTGAGTGTAGCAGCAATTACAGCATAACTGGGAGCCAGTAACCAGCCTAGAACAGGTATGATATGCATCAGGTAAAAAACTATTCCGTTGCCAATGGCCAGCCCTTTATGCCGCCCTATGAACACAATGCTTTGCGATGTAGATAATTTATTTCTTTCACAACTGTAATCCAGCATGGAAAAACCAAGATAATAACATTCAACCAGCAAAGCCAGCAATGGCGTTACCCATCCTAATACCGGAATAAAAGACAAAATTAAAATAGAGATGGTGTAAACCGTTTGCCAGAGCATATTGCGTAAGGCAAGCCTGATACCCCGTACAATATCTTTCATCAGTTGCTTGAAACTAAAGGGGTAATCTTTTCCTTCAATAATGGATTCAGTCTTTTCACTCAGGTAAGCAAATAAAGGCGAACCAAGAATAAGGAATATATATTTGAAGAGCGAAAAATAGAACAGCAGTAATATCAGGTTTAAAATAAACTGCCCAAATATCAATAAATAATTCAGCCAGCTGCTTTCCATTTTGTCCAGCCATTCTTTGATACCGGTTTTCAGTAATATAAGTTCGATAGCACTGTTGCTGGAAACAATGAACAGGTAAATACCTGCGCAAAAAAGAATGGAATAAATTAATCCCGGGATAAGAATCCATTTCCATAACCGGTGCTTAATAATAAAGCGGTGTGTATGAAAATAAGCCTGTATAGAAGTGATGATCTCTTTAAGCATTTTAAAACTGGCTGTTAGTAACCCGGTTTTGGGAATACATCAGTATTTTAGCTTTAAAGTTAATACTATAATGAAGAAGTTGCCTCTTGAATTTTATAAAAGAAATGATGTTGTTCGTATTGCCAAAGAGTTGATCGGAAAAATTATAGTTACCCGCTTTGATGGCCATATAACTTCCGGAAGAATAGTAGAGACCGAAGCATATATTGGCCTTACCGACAGGGCATCTCATTCATTCGGCGGAAAACGTACTGCACGTAACGAGCACATGTATGCTGATGCCGGTACGGCCTATGTTTACATATGCTATGGTATGCATCATCTGTTTAATGTGGTAACCAATCAAAAAAATATACCCGATGCTGTATTGATAAGGGCTGTAGAACCTATGAAGGGTGTTGATATTATGCTTGCCCGTACAGGCAAATTAAAAGTTGATGACACACTTACGAAGGGCCCCGGCAATGCAGCTAAAGCATTGGGTATTTCAAAAATACATTCTGGTATAAATCTGCGTAAGGAAGATATTATTATAGTTGATGATGGAAGCATCGTTAAGCCAGCGTTAATTGCTGCAAGCCGGCGAATTGGTGTTGAGAGTTCGGGTGATGCCGCATTAAAACCTTATCGGTTCTATGTAAAGGGGAATCCATATGTAAGCAGCTATCCTAACAAATAAGGAAATTACTTTGTCTCTCTGATTTATATTTTACTCTTTGTAAGGGTATAAAATTTTAAAAGCTTCGTATACACTCCGGTGTAAAATGGTAGCATGGTTTTCTTCCGGCAGTGGTAAAAAATCGAGTTGCAGATTCTTCCTGTTCGATTTTTTTAAAATTTCCCAAATGTTTTTTGCATCTCTTTCCATGATCTTTCCTTCGGTGCCAACCGAAATATAAACCTGCAGTTTTGCATCTTGTTGCCCGGCCCATAGTGAAGCTGCCTGTTTAAGCAACGATTCATTGTCCCACCACAAACTTGGGCTTACAATTATATAGTTAGTGAACAAGCCTGATTTTTTTAATAATATCTCTGTAGCCACTAAGCCACCCAATGATTGGCCAATCAACATTTTGACAGGACTTGTTTTATACTTTTTTTCAATAAACGGTTGCAGTTCTGTTTCTAAAAATTCAATAAAATTTTGTGAGCCGCCGGTTGTTGGGTAATTTTTTTTCAGGTCTTTTAACTTAGTAGGAAAAGTAAAATCTCTTTTTCTGTCTACATTGGCAATGCCAACTACAATGGTAGCGGGCATTTTATAAGCCATATTAAAAAACTGCACCAGGCCGGTAATGTGTACAAAATCCTCATCAGCCGATCCATCAAGTAAATAAATAACCGGATAATTTGTACTGTCGTTTTTATGATAACCGGGCGGCAGGTAAATATTCAATATTCTTTTTTCGGCAAGAATTTTAGAATCTATATTTATTATTTCGCCAATTGAAAGTGGTTTTACTGTTTCTGTTTGAGCTGTAAGGCTTAAAGAAATCAAAAGAAAAATAAGGCTTGTAAAAATTGATTTACCCATGTTGTTAAAAAATTTACAGTAAAATAACTGATAATTATCTGAGAGATAAAAATTGCCTGATAAAAGTTATATTTTTTTTGCTGTTAAGCTCAAATCAGGTTCGTATATGGTAAGCGAAACAACTTTATCATTAACAGCAGTAAAACGTACCTCAACAGAAGGCACACCATTGTAAGTAAATACATTATTTCCTTTTTTGTACAACCCTCCGCCAAAGGCGCCAAGTTTACCGAGGCTTAACATTTTACGCATGTTCATCTTAACACTGAAACCGTCTTCTGGGCCATCACCGTATTTATAGTCCCCCAGGTATTTTTGCCCCTCGGCTTCGGTGTAATCAATATATTTTTCCTGCATATCTGCATTGCCTAACTGTTCTAAATAATCAACCAGTTTTTTTGAGTCTTCTTTATTTTTTGCAGAAATATTTTCGTTCCTTAACCCGTTTTTTGCATGTCGTAATAAACTGATGCCATGTGGTCCGGCAATAGTCTGAATGCCAGGCGTAGTCTCAATCATAGCTTTAACTGCATCATAAGCACCAAACATGGCGTATGTAAAAATATCGGGCCTGGCACCTTTGCTCATTAAAAATTCTGCAATATCTCTACGGCCTACATGTGATGCAGCACCCAGGGCAGTTTCAAAATCACCAAATGCCCAGTCCCAGGTGGCACGGGAAAGCTCAGGCCTGAGGTTAACCAGTTCTTTTACCCGGTCTAAATTTGAATGTGATGCACCAACTACTGCCGAAACCATATCATCAGTAATAGCCGGATACCGTATGTGCGGTTTATCAGTTACAGTATCATCAGTTTCAATTATCTTTTTTGCAAAACCCATACCGGGAATGGAAACAGCCATTAAACCCAAAACCGAACTTTTGATCAATGTACGCCGGGAGCTGGAGCTATTATCTTTCATGTTTATCATTTTAAGAGAAGAGTATTGTGTATCTGCTTTACTAAGATAAACTTTAGTTAGCAGGTAACGCAGCTAAAGGGATGAGCGGAAAGATGTATTCAAGTTACTGGCTTAGCGGTTAAAATTATTCTTTAAAAATTTCATAACATTATCTGCAAAAATTTTATCAGTGATATCTTCGGCGTCCAGACCAAACATCAACCTGTTTATTTCGGCAAGCGAAATGCTGTAGTTAAAACCAGGCTGCGATATCTCGGTGGGGTTCTTAAGGAACTGTAACATATCATTTCTTAATGTTGGCATTTCGGCGGTTGTGGGGTAAAAATCCAGGTGATTGATCAGGCCGTCGTAATCGCTGCCGATGGATAAAATATCCCAGCCTTTTTTACTGTTTACTGTTTTTACTACTTCAAATAAATTGGCGCACAAAACTTTTACATATTGCATACGCAGATCAGCACTGCTTAACAATTCATCATCTTTTATAACATCAATAATGCAATTGCCTGCAATACGTTTCTCATCAAGCTGTATTCCTATGAGGCCATGGGTTTGGGCAATTACCAAAACATCTTCTTCACAAAGATTAATGCTGTTTTCGTGCAGGTAATTAGCTTTGTCATGCAGTTCGGCATTATCATCCTGTGCCATCAGTTCATCTAAAGTTCGGCTCTTGCTTACAATACCTGTATGGCTGCAGATTACAGGAAACCTGTCGTTCTTTGACCAGTATTTCAGTTTAATAAATGCATAGAAATCCTTGCGACATTGCGGACTCATATGTTTTACATCAATTAAAATGCGTGGGCCATTATCTGTTCGCAATAAATAATTGATCACTTCTTTGCCTATTTCTTTCAGTCCTTCATTCAGCCCTTCATCCTGCGAAACAAAAGTGCCAATCAGTTTCATCAGGCTGCGGGCATGGCCGCCAAGCCCATTCCAGAAATGATGCAACAGTGTAACAAACAACGGAACAAATTCCTGTTTCTTCAGCTTTTCAATATTGTTTACATAATCAACCAGCAAGGTAAAATCGGCAGGATCGTTTTTATGACTGATGCCCTGCAATCTTCTTAAATCATTCAGGTTAGGTACCTCTCTGGCAAGAGCATGAGCGCCTTCAATACTAAGAATAACGCAAATGGTTTTGCTATCTGCATTGATGGTATCTTCAATCTCCTGGTAATTTTTTACAAATTTTATTTTGTATCCGCCTGCAGGGCTTTCTGTATCATGAAAACCTGTGAGGTAATTATACTCAGGCAAAAATCCTTCCCTGAAATAATGCAGAATTGATTTTTTTATAAAGTCAACATCATCTACATAAAAACCCGTGAGGGCATTTACCACTTTGCTTTTTACAGTGTCTTCCCAAGGCGTAGTTTTTTCAGTTACCAGGTCTTTAATGGTATCATTTAAAAAACTGCCGGCTTTTTGATTTACAACCAGAAAGGCCCGTTCAAGTGGAGTGATAGATGCTATTACAACCTGTACATTGCCTTTACTCAGATTATCGAAATTACTTTGCGTAGCCAACCTGATATTTGCTAAATTTTCTATCTGCTTATTTAACCGGCTGAGCAACCATGCCTGTATTTCATTGCTGTATGTTTCAAAAACTGTGTGCTGCTGCTGAGCACGGCCACTCATAAAAGGTTTTCCACTGGGGTGACAGTGAATATCGATATTAAAATTTGTAGACATGATATGTATGTTTACTTGTTAAAGTACATAACATGCGCTTATAAAACAATACCATATTGAGGTAATAACGTGTCTTATAATTCTTCGCAGTAAAAACCCTGTAATTGCAGCAGGGAAGAAATATTACCGGCCTGTAATTTTTGGGTTTCAACCCGGAGGATATTATCACAATCCTCCAGGTCAAAATTCCAGCAACCATTATGTTTGATCAGCTTGTTTAAGAGCGGACTCAGTTTTCGTACCTCGTTTTTTTTAGTAACCGAAGTTTTAAATACTAGTACATTTTCCATGATCAGGTGGTTTAAAAAAATTACCTTTCCCAAAAGGCAGGAGGTTCTACACCCAGCGAACGTAAGTAAACATAGCCCTGTCCCCGGTGATGAATTTCATTATCGATAAAATAAAATACAGTTGAAAAAACTGTTCCTTCGTACTGGCCAAAGGCTTTAATGGTCTCATGAAATCTTTCAGGTTTTATCAGTGACCAGTATTCATTGATCTCGTCAGTTGCTTTATCCCAGGCTTGCAGCAGTTTTGCTTTGCTGTTGCCATGTTCAAAATGCTCATTGAGTTTATTTATTTCACCGGTAGCAATTTCACGTATGCCGGGCCCGGCAATACCTAAAAGTTCCATACACATTTCGGCGAAAGTACGCATGCCGCCAATGCTGTGGTTAAAAAATGCTTCTTCGGGAAAAGCTTCAATAACCTTACGGGTAAGGCCTCTGTGCCCCTGCCAGTGGTTCAGTAATTCATCTGCTGTAATTACCTGGGGTATTTCCAGGGTTTCTGTTGCTGCATTGTTCATAACATAAATTTTTAAGTGATTAATGATTGTGAAATCAAAATTATAATGAGGTAGTGACAGCCCTTTGTCAGCAGTAAAAAAATATTTTTTCTTTTTTCTATGAGTTGAATACATGCAGTTGACAAAGGGCTGTCATAGTGCGGTATTTACTTTGTATGCAGTAGGAGAAAATATTTTTCACGAATAAAAATAAAATGAAGATCAGATCAGGTTCAAACTTTCATTTGATGTCTTATCTTGAGGATATAGTTTATTCAATTATGGGTTCAGATACAGTAAACCGTTTTGACAGGATAGTAGCCATACTTATTCAGCTGCAATCGAAAAAAGTTGTAAAGGCGCAGGAACTGGCCGATCGTTTTAATGTAAGCCTGCGTACCATCTATCGGGATATACGTACGTTGGAAGCTTCGGGAGTGCCCATTACCAGCGAAGCTGGTGTTGGTTATTCCATTATGGATGGTTACCGCCTCCCACCTGTTATGTTTACCCGTGAAGAAGCAGGAAGTTTTGTAGCAGCAGAAAAACTGATGCAGAAATTTACCGACAAATCGTTGGGCGGTTATCATGAGTCGGCTATGTATAAAGTAAAATCTGTTTTGCGTGGCAGCGAAAAAGACTGGATATCGGCACTGGAGTCGCAGGTGTATATTGATGACACACAGGTTTTGTTCAACAAAAACATTCCCGATGCATTGGAAATTCTTTTTGAAAGTATTGCAGAAAAGAAGCAGGTGCATTTAAAGTATCATTCGCTGGATGCAGAGAAACCATCAGAGAGAATGATAGAAGCCGTTGGCATCTTTCACGAAAACAATTACTGGTATGTTTTGGGTTATTGCCATTACCGCAAAGATTACCGCCAGTTCCGTACCGACAGGATGCTGGCCATCAAACGTACCGGCACGCCTTTTACTTTAACACACGGCAGCATTGATGACCACCGCAAAAAAAGGGAAGATGTTGAAAAAATAAAAGTGAGGATACTTGTTGATAAAAATGTAGCCCGCTATATTTCAGCGGGCAAAAAAATACATGGCTTTGTTTCTGAAACTGTAAAAAAAGACAAAGTGGAAATGGTTTTTATGGCGCCTGATATTGAGCATGATTTTATCAGGTGGTATTTAATGTTTGCCGATTATGCAACTATACTGGAGCCGGAAAATTTGAAGGAAAGGCTAAAACAGATTTTGAAAAAGGCGGAGGAGAGACTTTTGGGTTGAGAGAAAATAAGGGCAGTAAAAAACCGGTTGTTATATGCAACCGGTTTACAAAACATTTTAATAAATCATTTGCCTGATGGAGGCGGTATCATGCCTTTACGTTCGGCTTGAAACATCAAATTAACTTTTCCATCTTTATTAAAGCGCCAGTTTTCAACCTGGCTGATGGTATCAACCTTGCCATTCATATCGGTCCTGATTTCGGAACCCCATATGGCTACCCAGTTTTCATTTTTATCGGTACTTCTTACCGCAAAAGCAGCATCAACCGTTGCTTTCATTTCTTTAAAAGAACTGCGGTAAGCCTGCATTCCCTGCATCAATGTATCGGTTGGGCCAAACATATTTGTGCCATCCGACATGAAAAAGGTCACGCTGTCCGCAAAATATGGCCTTGCTTTTGAAAGGTCGCCAGCTTGCCAGGCTTTCCACAAGGATAAAACGGTTTCGGTATTTTTTGCCGAATCCATTACAAAGGACATTGAATAATTTGCAGTAAAACCATGCATGTCGGCCGGTACCTGGGCATTAGCTGCAGTGCCTGAATCAACTGCTTTCTCATTGTTGCAGGAGATAATTGCACAAACTGTCAGAAATAAAAAAATACGTTTCATAATTTTCTGTTTAAGATGAATAAATAAATGGAACAGAGCGTAAAACAGTTTTTAGCGGGGGGAATTAAGACGGCCAAGATAATTTTTTTTATAAGGAATTCATAGCTTTTTGTACAGAGTTTATCCTCAATAATGCAAATAAAAATGCCGGGATACTCCCGGCATTTAAAATATATTCAGACTAAGATTAATTACAATCCTGCAATCAGTTCAGTTGCCATTTTTACAAAGTCGTCGTTTTTTGCTTTTGTTGCAAGGTCTTTGCATGTAGCGGCGGCAGCTTTACTGGCCACTTTATCTCCCATTTTTTTATGAATACGGGCTTTCAACATATACATCCAGAATGCTTCCTTATTTGTTTCCAGTGCTTTATTAACCCAAGCCAGCGCCTGCTTATCATCTTTACCATTGTCATAATAATACGAAGCGGCTGCAAAGTAAGGCTTGTTATCCTTGTTCATTACTTTATCAATTTCCGCCATCATTTTAGCATCGGTGCCGGTGGTTACCGCAAACTGAACAAAAGTACTTTCCCACATCAGTTGAACATTACAACTGCTGCCTGTGATGTCATTAATGTCGATGGTGAAATTTTCAATAGAAAAAGGCACTGTTACCACATCAGCCTCAACCCTTGCCACATCGTTCTCTTCTTTGTAGTTTGCCGGCTGGTTTATGTTTACATCTTTTGAAATAATGATGG
>JBATAS010000218.1:0-7141 GCA_049661965.1 Ferruginibacter sp.
TTAATTGGTGTTTTAGTGGCATTGGGGGCACTGGGCTACGCTTTTAAAGATAAACTGTTTGGAAATAAAACCACCGTGGTTACTGTTGAGGATCCAAATACAAAAGATAAAAAAACACCTGAACAGATTTCGAAAGAAAATGAAGACAAGATTGTACAGATTGAATTTGGCTGGCAGTTATTTGATGCCAACACCAGTGATGAATTATGGCATGTTTATGTTCCGGTGAAAGCAGCTAATGGCCAAACCAATTACCTGGCTGCCTATATTGAAAACAATAATGGCGGTATTGAGCCCTATCTTGATGTTAAACGAAATGTACAAATGGGTGTACAGATAGGCATAGCAGGAGCCAGCGGCTCTGGCTTTGTTGTTTCCGAAGATGGGTTTATACTTACCAACCGTCATGTAGGGGCCAGCTGGAATACGAGGTATAATTTTCCTGAATATGCGTTTCCGGGTGTATTAATACGTTCAGGAAATAACGGACCACAAATTGTTCCGGGTATATCTATTATGCCGCAACAGGTTGGTGGTTACGTACCGGCTAATGCAACCATGGTGGGTGGACGCCCCGTTGGTCAGGGATCTGTAAAAGGAAGAAACACCTATATGAATGTTGTTTTTGCGAATACCGTTTTACGCCGTCCGGCAGCTTCTGTTACGCCTTCTGATGAGCATGATGTTGCTATGCTGAAGGTTGATATTCCTGAATCATTATCAAAAGTAACCATGAAAGACAGTTATGATGAGATAAAACCCGGCCAAACTGTTACGGTTATGGGCTACCCGGGTGTGGCTCCAGAGGAGTTTGTTGTTCGTAAATCAAATGATCCTTTTAATCCTCAACCTCAGTATACTACTATGCCAACGCCTACAGTAACAACTGGAAACATTGGCAGGGTTATTCCGGCTTCATCAGATAAAAATCTTACTTATAGTGGTTTTGGCGACTCTTATCAGCTTACTATAAATGCTACAGGGGCCGGTAACAGCGGCGGGCCAATGTTTGATGATAAAGGAAATGTAGTAGGTATTTATTATGCAGGAGCATCGGCCGGTGGCGCAAACATATCATTTGCTGTTCCTATAAAATATGGTTTGGAGTTGATGGGAAGAAAAAAGATGGCTAAATAAAATAAATTAAGAATAGTATTCTTTTTTGCAGATAAACGAATTGTAAAGAATGGGATATGCAGATGAAAAGATTACAGAAGTTGCCGGATACCGCCTGACCGAAAAAATTGGGTCGGGCGGTATGGGTGACGTATATAAAGCAATTAACCCATCGTTAAACCGCCAGGCAGCCGTTAAAATTCTGCACCAGGAAGCATTTGCTGACAGGTTTAAAAATGAAGCCTATATCCAGTCTTCCATCAATCATCCAAATATTGCAAGGCTGTATGAATATACCAAAGTTGGTAACCGGCTTTGTATTGTGATGGAATATATAGATGGAGAAACACTTAGTTCTCTGCTTCATCGAAAAGGGAAACTATCTAATGAAGAAACGGAAAGTATCCTGCGCCAAATTGTATCTGCATTGGCCTACCTGCATAAAAAAGAAATTGTTCACCGCGACATAAAGCCCTCAAATTTTAAGATTACAGCGGATGGTACCGTTAAGATGCTGGACTTTGGTATTGCTAAGCACAAGTATTCGCCAAAGCTTACGCAAATGGGTTTTGTTGTTGGCACTATGGAATATATAGCTCCCGAACAATTTGATCAGAAAGAAGAACTTAAATCGGATGTTTGGTGTCTTTGTGTTATGGCTTATGAATTGCTAACAGGATATATGCCTTTTGAAGCAACAAATGTGGCGGTATTAAGAGTGAAAATTATAAAAGGCAGTTTTACCGATCCAAAATTACTGGTGCCAGTCATCTCAGAAAAACTGGCAATGATAATTGACAGAGGGCTTAAGGTAAACCCGGTTAATCGTATTTCGGCTGCCGAAATTGAAGGCGTACTGGGTAATCATAAAGCAGGCAACAGGCCAACTATGCTCAATAAGCTTTCTTTTCAACAGCCGTCCAAAAAAACAATAACAATTGGCGGTGCTGCTATCATTGTATTTTTACTTGTGTTTATCCTGATAAATAATAAACCGGATATTCAGCCCGATAAGCCGGCTAAAGGAATTTTAGTGCCTGCGGAGAAACAAACGGTCAGCATCAATGTTCCGGGCATTAGTAATGCCGTACTTATTTCAACCGATAACGAGCGTATTCCTTTGCCATATTCGATCATTGGAAATGAAGGCGATAAATTTGAATTTATAATACATGCCGAGGGGTATGAAGACAAAAAAGTACAGGTGGTAATAAATCCACGGCGCAACGCATTTGAATATAATCTTGAAAAAATAAATAAATAGAAAATGTTCTGGTGGAAAAAAAATAAAAACAAAAAACAACAGGTACCGGAAGATACCCAACCTGAAGTGCCTGATACCTCAACTATAAAAGTTGTGGTAAAGACCGATCTTGGTAATGTACGTACCAATAATGAGGATGCCGGAACTTTTGTTAAGATAGCTGATGAAAATGTTATCAGGGAAAAAGGTTACCTATTGTTTGTTGCAGATGGTATGGGAGGTCATAATGCAGGAGAGGTGGCCAGTAAAATTGCACTGGAAACTATCAGCGATGAGTATTTTAAAAAAGACAGCCATGCTGATAAAGAGAAAGCACTGTCGAATGCATTTGTTACTGCCAATAAAAAAATATATGAATTGGCCCAGGCCAACCAGAGTTATAAGGGAATGGGTACGACCTGCACCGTAGTGGTTGTGGCCGGACAAAATATATACTTTGCACATGCCGGCGACAGCCGTGCCTATATTTTTAAAAATGAAACGATAACACAAATAACCGAAGACCATACTTATGTGCAACAGCTTGTAAAAAATGGCGATATAACTGAGGCCGAAGCCATTGTACACCCACAAAGGAATGTACTGATTAACGCTATGGGCACAAAACCAACACTGCGGGTTGATACCGGAAAAGCTGTTTTAACTTTCGAAAAAAACGATCGCCTGCTGCTTTGCTCAGACGGATTATACGATTACCTGTCTGATGAAGAATTAGCAGCGGCTTTGTTTAAAAACCCGTTACAGGAAATAGCAGATTACTTAATAGCAGAAGCTAAAAGAAGAGGGGGAAAAGATAATATTACCGTTGTACTGGCAGAAAAAACTGAAACAGCAACTGAAAACGAATCGAAATTAACCAGAGATATAACTTTGCCTGATTTAACAAATGGTGACGACTCACTTAAACTAACCAGGGATGCCGATTTACCATCGGATATTTAATAAACTGAATTATGATAGGAGAAAAGATACACAATTATGAAATTACTGCCCACTTGGGGCAGGGCGGTATGGGTACTGTTTACCGGGCTACCGATACCATGTTGGGCAGAGAAGTTGCTTTGAAAATGCTGCATCCGCAATTAACTATACAGCCACAGTTTTTAGAGCGGTTTAAAAAAGAAGCCCGGGTGCTGGCACAATTGCTTCACCCTAACATTGCCGTTATCTATAATTTTATTGAGCAGAACAATAATCATTTTATGGTTATGGAATTTGTAGAGGGAAATAATCTTGACGGGTTGATGAAAAAATATTCGGTACTATCACCCGAATTTGTTGTGCCGGTTTTTATTCAGGCTTTGGAGGGTTTGAATCATGCACATAAGAAAAATGTTTTTCATAGGGATATAAAGCCCGCCAACCTAATGCTTACGCCCGAAGGTGTGGTTAAGCTGATGGATTTTGGGATTGCAAAAATTGCCGGTGAGCAAAAGATGACGCAGGTAAATAAGATTATTGGTACCATTGAGTTTATGGCACCTGAACTTATTCAGGGAAAAGAAGCATCAGCATCATCTGATATTTATGCCATGGGGCTTACTTTGTATGAAGTGCTCTCAGGAAAACTTCCGTTTGAGAATGATACCGATTATAATCTGATGCAGGCAATACTGAAAAAGAAAATTAATCCGCCTGAAAAATTGAATGCATCAATTCCGGGGGCGTTAAGCAGTATTGTGATGAAAGCGCTTGAAAAAAATCCTGAGAACCGTTATCCTGATGCCAGATCTTTTCAGCAGGCGCTGATAAAGGCTTTTCCTAATTACAGAGAAATTAATGCAGCATCACTGAAACCTGCAGTTGCATTGGCTAAAAATGCTCACTTGAGCGGAGCTGTTACTAAACTGGATGATAGCCTGGCAGCAATGGAAACCAGGATGGAAACAATGCCTGGCCAGACATCCGCAAAGGAAACATTTAAAAAAAGTTACCGGGAAAATAAAAAACTATACCTCACAATAATTGCATTGTTGTTATTTCTTATTATAGCTTTAGGCGTATGTAAAAACAGCAGTAATTCTGGGTTATTGCCAGGTCAGACCGACAGCTTAAATAAAGAAGAAAACCCAATTGATGTTTCTAATAATTCCTCAACTGAATATATACGGCCACCCGAAACTGTAAATACACCTGTTGATAACGGGAATCCTGTTATTCTGCCAGAAGACCCAGGAAATAAAGATGGCGATAAACCTAAAGAAAAGAAACCTATAAAGAAAGAACCTGTAAGAACGAAAGAGGAAAACAGGAGAATAGATCCGGTTGTGGTAGTTGAAGAAAAAAAACCTGTTGCCAGAGAAGTGTATATAAAAGGGAAAGTAGAAGTTGAGCTTTATTTACGTGAAAACCTGGAAAATTCACCCGACCGTACAGATATTCCGGTTACATTCACAGTAAGGCGGGACGTGGTTTACGAAGGAGTTACTATAATCAGCCAGGGAGCTGTTGCAAAAGGTGTAATTAAGCTAGGAAGAATTCAGACGGATATAGATATTAATACCATCACGGCCGCAAATGGACAGCAAATAAAACTGAAATCTCAAAAAAACCATGGAAGACGAAATGAGATAACTTCTAACAGAAATTATACAGCGCTTATTTTACCCGGGGTAAGGTTGAAATTTTAAAAAGAAGTTACCCGGATTATTTAATATCAAAATCTACAATTACTTTCTCTGTTTTGGGGTGCGATTGGCAGGTAAGTATATAACCTTGTTCTACTTCTTCCTGCTCAAGGCCCCAGTTTACCTCCATGTCTACTTCTCCTTCAATAAGCTTTGCCTTACAGGTACAGCATACGCCGCCTTTACAGGCAAAAGGAAGGTCGGCACCCTGCTTTAAAGCTGCATCCAGAATATTTTCTCCATCAAAACCTAAATCAAAATCAAAACTCCGGCCATCAAGCTTTACAGTTATTTTACTTGCAGGGCCGTTATTGCCTGCCACTTGTGATTTATGAACAGTATTTCTTTTCTGTCCGGGTGTGGTAAACAATTCAAAGTGAATTTTCTTTTTATCAATATCAAGGTCTTCTAAAAAATCTTTTACACAAAAGATCATTTCTTCGGGGCCGCAAATAAAAAACTCATCGGTGTTTTTATAATCAATCAAATGGCTTAACTCGTTAAGTTTATCATTGTTTATCCGGCCAAAATTTATTGGTGCATCTGTTTTTTCCCGGCTAAGAATATTTATAAAATTAAACCTGTTAAGGTATTTATTCTTTAACGCTTCTAATTCTTCAAAAAAGATAATTGAATGGCGGCCCCGGTTTCCAAAAACTAATGTAAAAGTACTTGCCGGCTCTGTTTGCAAAGTAGTTTTGATAATAGAAATAACCGGCGTAATACCACTGCCGGCTGCAAATGCCAGGTACTGTTTTTTATTTTCAGTCTTTAGTTTAGTATTAAATTTTCCGGTAGGCGGTAAAATGTCTAATATATCTCCGGCTTTTAAATCCGTGTTGGCAAAGCTTGAAAACCTGCCGCCATCTACTTTTTTTACAGCCACCCTCAATTCATTTTCGAAAGGAGCCGAACAAATGGAATACGACCGACGTATCTCTTCACCTGAAATTTCTTTTTTAACAGTAATATTCTGTCCCTGTTCAAAAATAAATTCCTGCTGTACGGCTTCAGGTACAGCAAATGCAATGGAAACACAATCAGGGGTTTCTTTTCTTACTTCTTTTACCTGTAGTTTATGAAAATGAACTGCCATATTATTTAATTATACCTTTTAATAAATGATTCACCATATCGTTTTCCAATACCTGGCTACTGATATTTTTTTTATGTTGCTGCCAAAACTCAAGCCCTCTTACTGCCGATAAAATGGTTAAAACCGACACATAGGGGTTCGTCTTTTTTAGGTCGTTGGTTTTAATGCCTGCTTCCAATATTGCAAGCAGCCTTTTTTCGTAACCGCGGCGCTGAATTAAGAAATTACTCAAATACGGCTCCTTTAAATGCTTCCACTCGTGGTTGGCAACATATACTTCGTCAAAATCAGTCAGCATCATCTGAATATGAAAGCGGATAATACTTTCAAGTTTCAAAACTGTATTAACAGGCATATTTTCAATAGTGTTTAAATGCAAAGTGAAAGCATTGGCCACTTTAAAACAAATGGCTTGCAATAATTCACTTTTTGATCCAATATGATTATAAAGACTTGATGCTTCAACACCTACGGATTCAGCCAATTCTCTCATAGAAGCAGAAGAATACCCCTTTTGTTTAAACAATGCAGCGGCCTTTTGTGTAATTACATCCTTTTTGGTGGCATTTTTACCCGGCTTTATTTTAGCCATTCAAACATTTTCAGCAAAACTAACATTAATTGGTTTTTATTCTGTTTAACTTTTATTGAAAGGAGAAATAAACTACCCCAAAAAGTTGTAAATGATAATGCAGAATAAGCAGAACCGACTCAAAAGCGCCTATCATAGTTTAAATACATATAATATATGAATAGAAAAATTGTTTAAACAGAAAAGCATAATTGCTGCGAAAAATAGTCTGGGCAATTATTTCAGCCAGAGACGAACTTTTTTTAAAAATTAGAAAAATAAATTATGAAAATATTAAAAAAAGATTAATTTTACAACCTGCTTGGTTTTCTAAAACTCCTCCAATATTATTTAAAATCAATTGTGGCTTACTTTATTTGTATGTCCAGTAATATTTTATTTTATAACATCAAACATCAATAAACTTATTTTATATTTTTTCTTGTGGTTTCAGAGGTAAGCAAGGC
>JBATAS010000219.1:0-2112 GCA_049661965.1 Ferruginibacter sp.
GAGTAGTACCAACCATCCTCTTCGGATCTTGCCGAATCTTCTCTATACGCCTCAATATCATCTAATAATTCCTGCTCCCATTCCTGATAGGGATTGTCGAAGGAGTAATCACTATCATAGTAAGGACTATAATCATAATCAGAAAGAGATCCAATCCTTAACCAGCCATCATACTTCGCGCGGAAACTATCCGATAATTTTAGTTGATTTATTTCCGGCCAGTCCACTTTTTTGAGTCCTTCAGTATCCAATGATGCAATAAATTCTTCGACAACACTAACAGGACCACGAAGAGAGTAACAATCTATATGATCCAAAAACTCTCTAATAAAATTTTCTGGCAATAACTGATATTTTACTAATGCATTCCAATTAACCTTATCTGAAAATTCTCTAATAAAACCTTCCGATAAGGTTTGGTATCTAGATATAGCCCCCCAATCGACATGGGTTGAAAATTCTCTAATAAAACCTTCCGATAAGGTTTGGTATCTAGATATAGCCCCCCAATCGACATGGGCTGAAAATTCTCTAATAAAACCCTCCGATAAGGTTTGGTGCGTAGAAATTAATCCCCAATTAACCTTATCTGAAAACTCTCTAATTATGCTTTCTGATAAGGTATATTTTCTAGAAAGGGTCTCCCAACAAAATTTATCAGAAAACTCCCTAATAAAACCATCTGATAAAATATATTCCTCAGGAAAAGCGTATCCCAAAGAGAAGTACGGAAACCTACGATATAGATCCTCTGTCAATACTTGGGGATCGGAAATAATACTCCAGTTTTCTGAGTCCAACCACTCCCAATAAAAGCTCTCTGAAACCGTTGCAATATCTTTTCTTCGCAGGAAACAAATACCAAACACACGCATTGTCGTATTTGGGACATTGCTTAATCTAAACATGCACGGTAAAGCACATACTGTCATATCAGGATGACCCTGATGAGTTTCAACAATTAAATCGTGGTAATAATCACGAAATTCAAAATATCTATTATCTTCATCTCTAATAAGTTTATCTTTATATGACTTACACAGGTCGATCGGTAATTCTAATGCATTATTGATAATTATTTCATAATGGCCATCTCTTTCCAAATATTTTTCTAATTGCGCAGCCTCAGTAGAAGTAAAATATATGTTAATATAATCTATCAACTCTTTAGTATGGGAAGCTAGCCCTACTACCTCTTCTTCTGTATAATAATCTGTAGTTGGCTCCAAAAAGAAATCCTTATCAGGTATGATTGTTTTTTCCCTGTCTATGAACCAAAAAATTTCAAGATAAATTGGGAATTGCTCACCATCAGGCGAAAGAATTTTTTTTTTGATTTAACGCTGTAAATCTTTTCAACTCCAAGCTGTAGGAGTCTTAATGTGATCTGTTCACGGCCTCTCAGATGCCTATTAGACAATTCATCAATATCGCATTCTTCATTATACTGCATCTTTAATATGGCATCTTCAGATTTTGTCCATGCGCAAAGATCTCTTGATTTAGCTGACATGACGCATACCTCTCTATTAATACATAGCTATAATCAGGAATTATTATCTATTTAAGTTTTGTTATTTATCCATAAATCATAATATTTTTAATTTTATCACCAAACAGGCGTATTAAATCAAGTACACGTTTCCGAGGAGGAAACAAGGGCTTGTAGTGACAGGATGTCAGTTTAGAGGGTCACTTCGGGGGGTGTTCCTAGCTTCTTCGCCAACAATCGTGCGTCGAGCTGGGTGTAGCGCTTCAGGACGGCCCAGGTCTTGTGGCCGGAGACGGCGGCGACCTCGGCGATATTCAACCCACGCTCGAACAGCCGCGAGACCGCTTCGCGACGCAGATCGTGGAAGCGCAGGCCCTCGATGCCCTCCTTCAGGCACAACTCGTGAAAGGCGTGGGAGAGCCCGCTGGCGGTCAGCCCCACGACCCGCCCTTCCGTGACCCCCAACGCTTCCAACGCGCGAGGTGACAGCGGGACCCACCGGCTCTCGCCATTCTTCGTGTCAGCAAGCCGCGCCACCCGGGCCTGCGGATCAATATCGGCGGTGGTCAGGCTGACGAGTTCTCCGGCGCGCATCGCGGTCTCCACCGCCAGTATGATGG
>JBATAS010000220.1:0-15381 GCA_049661965.1 Ferruginibacter sp.
GCTGCTCCTAATATTCCTCCAACAGCCAATGCCGGCCCCAATCAAACAATAACACTGCCGACGAACAGTGTAACCTTATCAGGCAGTGGTGTTGATCCCGATGGATCGATCACTGGTTATTTGTGGAGAAAAGTATCCGGCCCTGCAGCCGGCACGATCACTAATCCAACGAGTGCCGTAACCACCGTAACGGGTATGGCGCAAGGTGTATATCAATTTGAACTAACTGTAACCGATAATAATAATGCAACAGGAAAAGATACGATGCAGGTAACGGTAAACGCTGCTCCTAATATTCCTCCAACAGCCAATGCCGGCCCCGACCAAACGATTACCTTACCACCAACCAACAGTGTTACGCTTACCGGTAGCGGAACCGATCCCGATGGATTTATTACTGCATATACCTGGACAAAAATATCAGGCCCTGCAAACGGTACTATAACAAATCCCAATAGCAATATCACAACTGCTATAGATTTGGTACAGGGGGCTTATGAATTTGAGCTTAGAGTAACCGATAATAATGGCGCAACGGGAAGAGACACAGTACAGATTAATGTAAATCCTCCACCAAATATTCTGCCAACAGCGAATGCCGGCCCGGATCAAACAGTTAATTTTCCTGCTAATTCATCTGCATTAACAGGTAGTGGATTTGATCCAGACGGTTTAATAGTAAGATATGACTGGAGGCAGTTATCAGGCCCGTCAAACAATGTTCTTTTTTCATTAGTGAATGCTGCTACTTTTATAAATAATCTTATAGAGGGTGAATATGAATTTGAATTGATGGTGACAGATAATAATGGTGCAACAGCTAATGATACCATAAAAGTAACTGTAACCGGTCCTCCGTCATTTGTACCTGAAAAAAATGAATTTAAAATATATCCTAATCCTGTAGCAGAAATTGCAACATTAGATATAAAATCTACAAAGTTAAATTCTGTTTTATCTATTGTTGTTACCGATCTTAATGGAAAAATGATGTATAAAAAAGAAATGATCTCAGGACAACTTAACTTTTCAGAAAAAATTGATCTTCGTAATTTAGCAAAAGGCTTATATATTGTATCAGTTTATTTTGATGGTGTTGAGAGACAGGCAATCAAAGTTGTTAAAATGTAGCAGGACAAAAAAATGATAATTTATAAAGGGAAATAATTTTATTTCCCTTTTTTATTCGCTACAACCTACCAGCATTAACTAAATAATGAGAAAATAGATAAATTATGACCACTAACTCTATTTCCCTGATTTGCACATATTTAACCTGATCTGTGAGGTGAATAATTCTAATTATCTTAAAAATCAATCATATCTGAAACAACTATTCTTAAAAATTCACCACACTAAACCTTTGAAATTGACATTATAAAATATATATTTGCCCTCAAGTCCATGATCTCTTACAAAAGTCGCCCTAGAACAGATACTTATTAAGTACCTACAGTTTTATTCTTTTCCTTGAACGATTGAATTGCTTACTCTAATTCCTATGTTACTCCAAATTTAATAAATTCAATAAACTGATTTATACTAATTTAAAATTAGTAAGCAGGCTAAATATTTTTTAATTATGTCAAGAAGGTTACTTATTATAGGCGTTTCGCTTTTTTTTACGTTTAAGATACAGGCTCAGGAAGTTTCTTTTTCAGTTCAGGCGCATCAAGATGATTGGCAGCTTTTTATGTCGAGTAAAATTGTTGCCGATCTGGAGGCAGGGGGTAAAGTAGTATTTATTACTTTAACAGCCGGTGATGCAGGTAATGGTGCCGGGGGATACTCTCCAGGGGGACCCTTCTATCTAACCAGAGAAAACGGCTCTGTGTATTCTTCAAAATTTGTAGCAGATCTAACAAGTGTTACCCCCCCCTCGCCAATACCTTTGGCTTCTACTGTTGTTGTAAATGCACATAATATTAATAAGTATGTTTATGGCAATACGGTTAATTATTTTCTACGGCTTCCCGATGGTAATGGAGATGGCGGGGGCTTTCCAAGTACCGGAGATGTAAGCTTAGAAAAACTAAAGGCAAATACCATCCCGTCCATTACAGCTGTTGACAACTCTGCTACTTATACCGGATGGTCCGATTTAACTAATACTATTCAGGCAATAATCAATATTGAAAGAGGGGTTGATAACCAGGTTTGGATGTACACAGCCAATTTGAATACTGTGGTAAATCCGGATGATCATTCCGATCATATATACTCGGGAGTAGCAGGACAGGATGCTGTAGTCTCCATGTTGTGGGTAGGCATTTCAGAATTTATTGATTATGCTTCAGCTACCATGATGGGAAATTTAAGTGCTACTGATCATGAAAATGCTGCAGCCATATTCAGTCTTACCGAATGGGGGATAATAGAAAAAGAGTACTCCAGCAATTTTGATGAGGGGCATAAATCATGGTTACCCATGGATTATTTTACTGTAAAAAGATCACCTGTTGGCAATGCTCCTTTTGCAATACAAGGAAAAGACAATCCGGCTGATGATAATATATCTACAAATCAGAAACCTGGTTTAACCAGTATACCTATGATTGTTTCAATAACTTCTCCGGCAACTGCAGATAAAGATTTAAGTATGATTATCAGTCCTTATGAGACAGGAGAGATAACAACAACGCTATATGATTCAGATGGGAATAAAAAATTTGATACAAAAACAAAAGTTGTTAATAAAGAGCCATTATTAATAAATCTGGCTAAACCATTTTCTGTAAAGGGCAATTATACAGTGGTAAATACCTTAAATGGTAAGTATATCGAAACCCGGAAAATTACAGTAGAGTAATAACTTAATAAACAAGTGATGATGATGAAAAGGATATATATATTAGTTACCGTTTTTTGCTTTTTTGCAGTTGAAGTTAATGCACAGCCCGATGTTTCGGTTTATGTACAGGCCGATGCAGATGATTGGCAGTTGTTTATGTCGAAAAAAGTTTCTGGCGATTTGGAACTGGGAAATAAGGTAATAATGATCACACTTACTGCAGGTGATGAGGGTTATGGAAATGGTACATTTAATGCAGCGCCAATACCCTATTACCTGGCTAAAGAAAGAGGAGCTGTATATTCTTCGAAAACAGTTGCCGATTTTTCATATACTGCTTTTTATCCTTTTTCATTTGCAGTGCCAACTGTTCAAACGCAACTGATCAGCGGAAAAAATCTGGTGAAATACAGTTATGGACATGTTTCGGGAGTTGGAAATGTTGTTAATTATTTTTTGCGCCTGCCTGATGGTGGCCCACTTGGCAACGGTTTTCCTGCTACACTGAATAAATCACTGATGAAGCTGCAACAGGGATCAATTCCCAACATTACATCTGTTGATAATGCTAATACATATACGTGGAGTGAACTGGTTAACACTATATTTGATATTATTTTAACTGAAAGAGGAACCGACCCCCAGTTTTATTTAAATACATCAAGTCTCAATATTATTGATAACCCGGATGATCACTCTGATCATATTTATTCTTCAACTGCAGCACAGGAAGCTGTATTGCCATATCTTTCCATTGGGATAAATGAATTTGTTTTCGATTACTCATCAGTCTTAGCTAACAATTTAGCTAATGGAGATTATGAAAATTCAGCAGCAGTATTCAGTACTTACAACTGGAGTATGATCTTAAATAAATACCCCTCTATGTTTAACAGTACTATACGGGCCTGGTTGCATAAAGAGTATTTCAATGTTAAGCGTACTCCTCTTGGTGCCTTACCTGTATCATTACTTGATTTTACAGGAACCTTAAAAGAAAATAGAGTACTGCTCGAATGGAGTACTTCTGCCGAATTTAACAGCAAGGAATTCAAAATTGAAAAGTCGGTAGACGGAGTTAATTATTATCTGCTTAACGCTGTACCTGCAGCCGGAAACAGTACTTCTACAAAAAATTACACATACATGGATAATAACGCAGCCGAAATAAATTATTACAGGTTGAAAATGGTAGATATTAACGGCTCGTTTAAACAAAGCAATGTGGTGATTATTAAAAATCCCAAGCTGCAACAATCAATAGTGTCTGTTACCAATCCGTTTAAAGACAATATAAATATTCAATTTGCAAAATTACCTAAAGGAGAAATAGCGTTGAAGCTGGTAGACATGGCAGGTAGGCAGGTATTTGTAAGTAAAATAATCAACCCTATATCGTCTCTGGTGCATGTTGAGATGAATAACAAACCAGTAAGCAATGGCATATATATATTGTATATAGAAAACGAAGGAAAGCGATATAGTTTTAAATTGATGAAAGATTAAAGAATTTTTCTTTTTATCATACAGATAACAACATAAAACTGTGTTGCCTGCCTTTAAAATTATTGTACAGCAATATATTTTTAAAGTCGCCTTTGTTTCTTTTCTTTTTATACAAATGATTAGGAATTTGCTGCAATTGCAGAATTTGAACGGCGATCCATAATCCAAAAGAAGAGGCAGTTGGATATTCTCCACACATATGTTTAAACCTGGCAACGGCAATATCCTCATCCAGTAAACTTTCGCAGGCAGTGTAAAATTTTAATGTACGGTTATCTCCGTTTTCTCCAGTAAGGAATAAATTGATTTTTTCTCCGGCAGGTAAATATGATTCTATAAATTCAGATAATTTTTCTTTTACCAACAATTCATCTTCGCTGTGTAAAAGTTGCATGCCTTGCAAGCGGGCAACAGCATTCTCCTCTTTATTATTTACCAAGAACATAGCAGCCGCTTCCCCGGCTATACTGCCAGTACTTTCAGTATCATATAAATTTAAATTGCCGGCATCTTCTTTTTTATAAGCACCCGATAAATTTTCAATATTATAATTGAAAGAAGAGACCTCATCAACGCCGCCAAGCAGATAGCTTCTACCAAGGTGTTGCCTGATCTGCATTATCGCATCAATTATAGCATTTTCAAAAGCCAACCCTCTATGTACATGTGTTGTATTATAAGATTTATTGCTGCTTAATAAACCAATCTGCGCTGCAATGGCATTAGAAGTGCTTTGTACAAAATTGCCCGGTGCCAGCAACCCTTCTTCATACTGAACAATCTGGTTTAAGAATTTTATGCAATCTTCCATGCCGCCATTGGCAGTGCCAATGATTATTCCATTTACATCAGCGCTGTTTTTTATAATCGGCATGGCGGCCCCAACTCCCATTCTGATCGCTTTACCCATCCTGCGTAAAGTGCCGGGAGGTACTCCTTCATAACCAGGTTCAATAGCTAACATTTTATTACCCGCTGATTTATTCAGTAATTCAATATTTACTTGCTGAAATGTTTGCTGAGGCGATATGCAATATGATTGATGGATGTACAACATGGTTTCAGGTTTTTGAAAAAACAAGCGATGAACAATTACCTCCAAAACCAAATGAATTACTCATGATATGTTGTACCGGCATTTTTTGATATTGCAGAACCGGCGTTAATCCGGTAGAAGAAATTACCTTATTGAAATTAAGGTTAGGATAAACCTCCTGATGCAGCAAACTTAAAACACTATACACAGCTTCTATTGCGCCTGCTGCGCCAAGTGTGTGGCCAATATTTCCCTTACTGGATGCAAAAGCGGGAACAGTATTAAACAGGCATATCATGGCCTTGCTTTCCACTTCATCATTATTTTCAGTACCGGTGCCGTGTGCGTTTATAAAACTAATTTCTTCAGGAGAAATATTAGCTGTATGCAGAGCTCCCTGCATGGATAAAAATGGCCCGTCAGCCTGATCAGATAATGCAGATGGATGATAAGCATCATTGGCATTACGATAGCCTGTTAATGCGCCATAATTATTTTTGCCCACAACGTCTTCTTCTCTTTCAAGTACTAAAAATGCGGCACCTTCTCCCAGGTTCAGCCCCTTACGGTTTTCATCAAAAGGAGTGCAATTTTCGGGAGAAAGAATATGCAAGGCATGAAAACCATTGATGGTAAATTTTGCCAGGCTGTCGGCACCGCCAACAATAGCTCTCTTAGCAAAACCATTTTTAATAAGCATTGCGCCATACATAATGGCATTGGCAGAAGAAGAGCAGGCAGTATTGATGGTATTGATGATGCCATTCATTTTATACCGTTGCTGCAGAAACAAACAAACAGACGCACAATCGTAGGACGAAATATAATCAGATGCCTTTTCGTTTTTATTGGCATCAGCATACAACTCATCTGTTAAACACATGCCGCCAACAGTGCTGGCGCCAACTAAAGCCGTATCTGAAGAACTGATAACAGCATCAGAAAGTCCTGCATCTGCAATGGCTTCATTAAATGCATGAAGTGCAAGTAAACTTGTGCGGGTAACACCTGGCTCAATAATTTTAAATTTAGCACTTAGGTTTTGTGTGCTGATGCTTACCTGGCCAAACGGTAATGTTCCGGCGTATTTTGTTGGAAACAGATCGAGTTTGTTTTGAATACCGCATTTCCCTTCTTTGAGCGCATGATGATTTTCTGCTACAGAATTTCCTATAGCACTGATGACGCCCATGCCGGTGATAAAAATTCTGCTCAAAGAAAATATTTTATTTAGTACGATGCTGCTCAATATAAGCAACCATGGTGTTGATATCAACCAAAATCTTACGGCCTTCTTTGGGATCCTGAATATTGATGCCATATTCCCTGCCCAGCAAAACAATCAGTTCGATGGAATCAATGGAATCCAAGCCCAGCCCTTCGCCAAATAAAGGCTCATCATCTTTAATGTCTTCGGGTTTCACCTGCATCAGGTTAAGGAACTCAACAATTTGTTTTTTAAGCTGTAGTTTTAATTCTGCTGTTTCCATATTATATATTTCAAATCAGATTTTTTCTTTTTAACCCGTATAAAGTTATAAGTTGTAAAATAAATGTTATGCCCAATAAAGGTAGAATATTTAAAATAACATCTTTAAGTTTTCCGCCTTCCAAAAATAGTCCATAATAAGCTTCGAGACACCAATGCAGTGGCGACAACTTCATCACAAACTGAAATGATTCAGGCATGGCAAAACTGGGCACCAGCAAACCGCCAACGGCAGCCATCAATACAATAGAAACAGCACCAATGCCATTAGCCTGCTCCTGTGTTTTAGAAAATACACCTATCATAATAGCATAACTTACCGCACACCAGCCACAGATGAGCGTTACAATTACTACGCCGGTAATATCGGCTGGTAAATTTAATTTGGGTAAACCCATAGATGGGAATAACCAGATACCAATGGAAAAAACAACAACAGCCTGAACAAATGTCACGAATAAATAAGTAAGCTGTTTGGATATTAAAGCTACCAGATAATTTGTTGGCAATGTTTTTAAACGTACAAAACTGCCGTTGATCTTTTCTCTTAACACGCTTCCACCCAAAGAAATTACGATAAAAAACATGGCAAAAACTGTCCAGGCCGGAACATTGTGTTGCGATGCATTGGGTATGTTCCTGCTGCCATCTCTCGAAACCGGAACTTCATTAATAGCAACCTGGCTATTCATCAAATCATTTTCCAGTGAATCGGGTAATGCTGTTTCATTCAATGAAAAATACAGGCTTTTTAAAACTTCTCTGTTCTGTACCATTTGTAAAGAACTTTTTAAAGCACCCTGAATGGAGTGCCGGAAAGATTCTTGTAAAACGGGGTGATATAATAATGTAATAGGCTGTACACTGCTGCTGTCATTTGATAACAGGCTGTCCGTTTCCATCCCAAAATTTTTCAAGGCTTTTTTTGCTGTTTGTCCTGCCTTCAGTTTTATTTTTTGTGTAAAGTCTGCCGGAATAATGATGGCAATCACCGCATCCTTGGCATGCATCTTTTCCGAAATTTCTTTATCTGTAATATTTGCTGTAACCTGCTTAAGGTCGAACATGCCGATTTTTGTAATGGCCAAAACCAGTTGCTTGCCGGCATCCCCGGTATCCCGGTTACAAAGCATCATTGGTACCTTGTTGCTGTTCAGCATTTCGAACGTACTGTTTTGTACAGCTGTAATTACAACGGCCAAAACTATCGGCATTACAAACATGAACACCAGCCCGAGTCTATCACGGATTAAAATGCGTACATCTTTTAATATGGTGCTCCACAGTTTAAACATTATGAATCTCTGAATGATTTACCGGTTAAATTAATGAATAACCCTTCGAGGCCATCTTCTTTATGGTCTTGTTTTAATTGTTGTAACGTATCATGAGCAATAATTTTTCCATCATCTATTAAAGCTACTTTATTACAAAGCTCTTCGGCTTCGCCTAACTGGTGCGATGTATATATTAATGTAGTGCCTCCTTCGTTTAATTTTTTAAGATAGTTGATGATGGCATGCCTGGTGTGTACATCTACACCCACAGTGGGCTCATCTAAAAATAAAATACGTGGATTGTGTATTACGCCAATAGCCAGGTTTACCCTGCGTTTCATGCCTCCGGAAAATTGTTCTACTTTTTTATTACGAACATCGGTAAGGCCAAGTACTTCAAGCAGCTCGGTTGTTTTGTTTTTAATTTCAGCCTTTTGTAACCCGGCCCAGGCGCCAAAAAAAGCAAGATTTTCTGCCGGGCTCAGTTCCTGGTAAAAAGAAAAATCCTGTGGCACAAAACCAAAGAGTTTATTTATTGATTTTTTGTGATGGGCAATTTCGTTGCCAAGTAATTTAATACAGCCTTGCTGATACAGTAATAAACCGGTCATACAATTCATAAGCGTTGTTTTGCCGGCGCCATTAGGGCCAAACAAGCCAAATCGTTCACCTTCCTGCACAGTTAAATTTAAATCACTGAAACAGGAAACAGATTGCCCCGGATATGTAAACCCCAGATTATTTATGCTTACTGCAGCATTACTCATGTATTCCATTTTATTTTACTCAATGCCTGAAATGCTTTTTTTTCTATTTCTGCAATTTCCAGCAAATAATCACCCATCACATTATAATCGGCCTGGCTGCCAATGCGGCCTTTATAAATACCCGCCGCCTGTACAGCAGCATTACGCCACATATCACCCGACTGTGTAAACATTTTTGAGATCTCCATCAATTCATCAACAGGATGAAAAGCATGAGCTTCCTGCAAAAAAGCTCCATAGATATATCGAAAACCACCACCGCCTGTTCCAATCTCTTCCTGCATACGTACCAGTTGCGCCAGGTATAATCCGGCAGTTTGCTGGCCCAATTTATCTTTCCATTTTTTTATTTTCTTACCGGTAAAAGAAATACCATTAACGCCGGCAATGGGGCCCGGTATGCCAATCATATCCCGTACATTTCTTTTAATTCCTGTTTTGATCGCCTGGCGAATCTGATCATCGGTTACTTTTACTTCAGATGCAGGATAATAAATTTGCCCTTTTGGCGCTAAAGCACCTTTTGCAAAGCGAACCCTTTCCAATTCATATGTAGAGAGTGTTGTTACATTTTCCATCACCGGATCGCTGATGAGATAATTATCCCCTTCGCTGCCATACACAATAAGGTTATGTGCATTAAAATGAAAACGGTATTCTTTAGGAAAATAGGTTAAGTAGTAAACACCAACCTGGCACCCAACCGACTGCCCGTTTTGTAAACAGTTATCTAAAAATTTTGCAGCAGCTTCTTTGTTGCTGAATTTTTTTCTTACCACAGGGATGTTTAATGATTTACACGTACGTTTGAAAATAAGGCCAGGCATAGTTCTGAAAGCAATGGCAGGGCCTTTGTTTATTTTCAATAGCGGAATATATACAAAAAACAATCCGCTGCCAATGCCAAATGCAAGAGGCTCAGTTAATTTATCAACTCCAACACTTCGCAATAAATTTGTGGTAACGCCGTTTTCGCAGTGAGCTGCCTGCAGGTGTTTAAATTCAGTCTTCATGCACTTTCATGGTTTTTAGTTCCTCCACACTTACGTTAAATGCATCGGCGTATTGCTGTATTTTTTTATCGGATAATTTTTTAAAAACAGAAGGTTTTAAATGTTGTTTGATCGTCCATTTCCAGAAACCGGTATAGGCTGATACAATGCCAATATCCATCAGCCGAAGCTCAATAAAATATAAGATGGGACTTGCTTCATTGTTCAAAACTTTCTGGCGGGCATTTTCAATCCGCTGTGCTATATCATCCCAGGCAACATCGAGTGCAGTTGATTTCACTTCCCAGCCAGTACTTAATTCTGTGGTATAGTGGCCGTCTTTATCAACTGCATACACTACTTCTTTGGTAAGCTTGTTGAGAGCACCGTCATCCTGTGGAATTTCTTCTTTTTTCATAATGAAGCTGAAATGGAAAGATGAAATTACTACAATGTGTTAAATAAACCTTTAGCAAACTGTAAGCAAACAATACATATAGGAGAACCTTGCGCTTTCAGGCACCAGCAAGAATATTTTATCGCCTTTTTTAAGCTTACCGCTGTGAAACAATTCATCTACCATAAAGTAAACCGAAGCTGCACCTACATTACCAACCCGGCTCAGGTTTACAAACCATTTATCATACATAATGCCGGTTTCGTTGGCAATCAATTGCTGGTAAATCTTATCCTTAAAAAACTCGCTTGACATATGCGGCAGAAAATAATCTATCTCTTCTGATTTAACACCATGTTTTTTTAAAGATGCTGTTACACCATAACCACCATACAGCACAATATTCTTGCTCAGCAATTTCACATCCTGTTTAATACTTAAGATAGATTGTGCTGTTAATTCTTCGGGTGTATAATTCTGATAACCTTTTAATGTACCATCTTTCAATTTTTCACTTCCCTGGTACATGCAAGGTTCCAGTTCATTGGCATAAGAGAAACCTTCTATCCATTCTACTTTCAGGCTTATGCCGGTTTCATTTTTTCTATTGGAGATATGAAAAGCTGCAGCACCATCAGATAACATCCATCTTAAAAATTCTTTTTCAAAACCAATATAGGGATCATCTACAAGAGCTTTTAATCTTTTTGCTTCATCTTCAAAATTGGCCGACAATAAAGAAAGAGAAAAACGCTCAGAACCAGTTGCCACGGCATTTTGCACCTCCCCTGCCTTGGTTGATAAATAAGCATATTTAAAAGCATGCATACCGGCACAGCAAACGCCTGATGGCGAAACCACTTCAACAGCATTGGTTTCGGATAAGTGGCCATGAACCATTACTCCATGCGAAGGCATCAGTTGATCGGGGGTTGATGTTCCGGTACTTAACAGCTCAATGTTTTTAATATCGCCCGGATTATTTTTAAATAAAGATTTAACCGCCTCCGCAGTCATCTCTGCATTTGTATGTGTTGGCTTTCCCTCTTTATTAAGTGCATAAAATCTGTTTTTTATACCGTTGTTCCGAAGTACAATGGCTTTAGACCGGGATGGCGCATCATTAATATACCCAAGGTACTGTTCCATCTCATCATTGGAAACCGGATCGTTTGGAAAAAAAGAAGAAGTATTTGTAATGTAAACCTCGTTAAAACTCATCTCTGCTATAATTAATTTACGCCTGAATAAAGTTGTTTTTGTTTTTTAATACGGCCCGATAAAAAGGGTTTGAAGAAGATTGCATCTACTGTCAATATTATCGGGGCCGCTATAAACAGTGCAATTAAAAGATAATATTTGAATGCAACAAGCCAAGGCCCTCTTTTTTTCTTTTTCACAATAATGTTTGCCCATATTGCAAATATCTTACTGGCTTTGGATTCTATGAACATCAGGTTATATTTCACTTCAATGGCTTTTTGTTGAATCAATTCGTCTTGTAAGTTATCCCAGCTTCCACTAAGCAGGTGTTTTTGCAACGTTACTCCGTATTGAGCTGTGGTTGCAATATCTGCGTCGGAAACACCAGGTTTAGGAAATACTCCCAGCCATCGGCCTTTTTTACCTTTAAACATCCAGTAAAAAATAGTAATAAAGCTGATGAAGTTGTGATGCTTATCAAATAATGCAATGCTGCCTACCAGTTTGGTATCTGCATCCTTCAGTATTTTTTTTATGCGTTGCATGGCACTGATCCACATATTTCTGGCACCCGTAATGGTTAAAACTGGTGTACCTTTTAAAGCAGCTTTTATTTCTGGTTGTTGTAAAATTGAATTGGTTGGTATGCCTGGCGAAAGAAACCATGCCTGGTAGCCCAGAATGATGAGGTCGTATTTTTTTTCCTTAAGCTGAAAAGGTTTCAGTTCGGTTGGTACACTTAACACACAATCGGGCATCACACTAAAAAAAGCCTTTCCATTCCAGGGAAAGGGATAATCAGTTGTTACATGAACCCGTACTTTTTCAACCGTATTACCAGCTTCTGCCAGGGGGGCCGTAAAATTATTGAGAATATCTTCCAGTTGCCCCGACTGTGTATAATAAATAACAAGAATTTTCTTACCCATTAATGTAAAGTTAAGGCTGTAGCAATTTTAAAACTTTTGATTTTTTATTGTAATCGCTTATTGCCTGCTGAACAACTGGAGACAGGGTTTTATAATTTGTGCGGATCTGTAAACTGTCGTTTTCTATATCAGCATTATATTTAACCATTTTAGGGGCATGTTCCTGAATGATAAGCCGCAGAAAAACGAATTCGGTATTACTGTTATCTTTTTTTATTGATGCTTCCAGTTTTGCACGGCCCGATTTAAACAGGCTCAATTTTTCTTTTGCTTTGGTAACCAATCCCGCTTTTTTCATCAGCAACGCACCTTCATATGCTTCTTTTTCGGTAACGGAAGCTGACTTTACAATACTTAACTGCTCATTTATAGTTTCCAGTTTGTCGGAAGACATGGCATTATAAAAAGCTGATTTATCAAACCCTGCCTTTTGTGAGTTAGCCTGAATCCCAATAGTCGAAAGTAAAAGCATCAGGTTAAAAAACATTTTCATATTCAACACAATTTTCTTGAGAGCTCAAAGATAAAGATTTATAAAACCTGATATAAAAGGATTTAACAGCCGGTACTTGCAATACAAAATTTGATAATGTAAAGCATTTTTACGCTTTATATTTCAGTATAAAAGTAAAGTTTCCAGGTAGTTTTACCTTTTAAACCATACAAATAAAATATATCTATGTTGTTTTCATTTTATACACAATAAAAGGTTCAGATAAAGCGATTTATACAAACGAAATAGTAATTGCCTAAACGGATAGTCGCTGTTTTAAAATTTTGTTCACGTTATAAAAACCTGCATCGAAAACTATATTTCATCTACAGTTTTAAAGTTTTTATTGTTAGGCACACAGGAAAAGAAGGGTTTCGCTTTATGCGAAACCTTTTCTGATTAAAGCATTACCATAGCTGCTGCAAATTGACAGACCAGCCCAGCCAGCAACCCCGTGTAAATTTCTTTTTGAGTATGATTGCTGATAATGAGCCGTGAAGTACATACAATGCCGGTTATTAATAAAGCTATGCTTATGGGCCATGTCATTAACATGGTATTGCTGTACATGATTATGATGAATATTCCCAACAAGCCTCCACAACCAATGGCATGCATACTTATTTTATAAAAGATATTGGCAATTAAGCCAACTGCTGTTGTTAAGAAAACCCCCGTCATAAATGCTGCCAATACAGGCGTAAGCTGTGGTTCAAATTTAAAAAACACCCTTGCCATCCAAAAATAAAATATCATACTGCTGAGGTATGGTCCTATCCTGTCCTGTTGTGTATGCAGAAAAACAGACTTGATAAAACCAAGTCCCTTCATTATTAAAATGGCAAATGCAGGGAAAAGTATTGTATTTAATGCAGTAGCCATCAATAATTTCATCTTGGTATAATCACTGATACCCGAAAAATAAGAAGGGTGATACCAGATTAAAAAGGCCACCACATAAAAAGGAATAAATAAAGGGTGAAACACAACAGAGAAGAAGTGAGCTAAAAATTTCAAAATTGTATTTTGCTCCTGCTTATGATCTGTGGTTTGTATGTTATGTATTGCTTCTGTCATAGTTCTTTTCTTAAACGGGCTACAGATATATTTAACTGCTCCCTGTATTTAGCAACTGTGCGTCGTGCAATATTATATCCTTTTTCCTGCAACATCTCTGTTAATTTTTCATCGCTATAGGGGCGTTTTTTATTTTCAGCCTCAATAATATCACTAAGTATTTTTTTAACTTCCCGGGTACTTACTTCTTCGCCACTGTCGGTTTGTAAACTTTCGCTGAAGAAAAATTTTAGCCGGTAGGTGCCAAATTCGGTTTGTACAAATTTACTGTTGGCAACTCGGCTTACAGTAGAAATATCGAGGTTGGTATCTTCTGCAATATATTTTAATATCATGGGCCGCAGGTCGGTCTCTTCACCGGAGATAAAAAAATCACGCTGATAATTCATAATGGATTCCATGGTATTCATTAATGTATTGTGCCTTTGCTTGATGGCATCAATAAACCATTTGGCGGCATCAATTTTTTGTTTAATAAAAATAACAGCCTCTTTCTGCCGCTTGTCTTTTTTACTGCCACGGTCATATTCTTTAAGCATATCCCGGTAACCTTCGCTGATGCGTAAGTCGGGGGCATTTTTATTATTAAGGGTTAATTCCAGCTTGCCGTTAGTATTGTAAATAAAAAAATCAGGTACTACATAACTTTCGGCTTTATTGTTTTCACCAACACTGCCTGCCGGTTTCGGATTTAGCTTAACAACCTGGCTGATGATTTCTCTCAATTCATCATCTGTCAGGTCAAGTCCCCGTTGTATTTTTTCGTAATGTTTTTTCGTAAATTCTTCAAAGTATTTTTCAAGCACTCTTATTGCCATCTCCACATTCTTGCCGGTGCTTAATTTTCTTTCGAGCTGCAGTAATAAACATTCCTGCAGATCACGGGCTGCAATACCCGGAGGGTCAAACTGCTGAATCTGTAAAACGAGTTCGGCTATCTCTTCTTCGGTTGTTGTAATATTTTGCCTGAACGCCAGGTCGTCAACAATAGCAGAAAATTCTCTTCTTAAATAACCATCATCATCCAGATTACCTATGATTTGTAAGGCTACTTTTTTCTGATGCTCATCAAGGGTCAGCATACCCAATTGCTCCAGCATGATCTCATTAAAACCCCGCTCTACTTTTATGGGAATCACCCTGTTTTCATCAACTTCGGGATAATTGCTGTCTTTCAATTTATAATCACCTACTTCATCATCGCCTTCTTTTACATATTCGCTGATGTCAATATTGTCATACTCATCAACACTGCCATCCATTTCTGTTTCATCAGTATCTGTGTCGGAAAACTCATCCTTAACTTCATCATATTCCGTTTCGTGTCCTTCTTCAGCTTCTTCAAGCGCCGGGTTTTCTTCAATTTCTTCTTTAATCCGTTCTTCCAGTAATGCCGTGGGTACCTGCAGCAGTTTCATTAACTG
>JBATAS010000221.1:0-3981 GCA_049661965.1 Ferruginibacter sp.
AAACGATAAACCCATTGTGGGATTTCAGTTAGACAGTATTGGTTATGATGAAACCCGTTATTTAAATGCTCATATTGATTATACATACCGAAGTAAGGGAGGTTCTTATATTCAGCATATTTCAAAACTTCCGGGCTATAACAACAGTGTTTACAAAACCACTAATGGCGATGGCGTAATAGCCATTGATGATGACAGTGTTCATAAAATCAGGCTGGAAGTAAAAGATGCCAATGGCAACACTTCGATAGTTGAATTTGATATTAAAAGAAGTGCTGCATTTACCGAAACTGAAAAACCTGATTCAGTAACTTATTTTCAGCAAAAGGCATTTCATCCTGGCTTTTTAAATCTTTTTGAAAACAGCAATATCAGTTTTTACCTGCCGGAGAGCAGTTTATATGATTCTATCAGGTTTCAGTATAAAGAAACAATAGTGGCTAATGATTATACCATCTATCAGTTACACAATACTTCGGTACCGGTAAATGGATATTTCCCTATTATGATAAAAGCTTCAACAGATCTGCCCGATAAGATGGTTATGCACCGCTTTGCAAACGGTAAAGACGATTATAAAAAAGCCGAGCCTGTTTTAAACGGCAAAGAACCTGGTTGGTACAAGGCAAGTTTCAGGGAGTTTGGCAGTTTTCAGTTAATGGTTGATACAGAGCCGCCAGTTATTACCCCTATTGGTTTTAAAGACGGGATGAACTGCAGTAAACAAAGGCGTATTGTTTTTGTTGTAAAAGACAATACCGAAGATCTGAAAAGTTTTACAGCCTTACTGGATGGAAACTGGCTTCGGTTCAGCAACGATAAGGGCAGCAGGTTTATTTACGAGTTTGATGATATATGCTCTGCCGGCCAACATGAATTAAAAATTATTGCAGAAGATATGGTGGGCAACATCACCGAGAAGATTTATAATTTTACAAGATAATTATGGCAACACATTTAACAGAAGGGAAAAAAGCTCCGGCATTTAAAGGCAAAGATCAAAACGGTAAAGACATTTCACTGGCTGACTACAAAGGCAAAAAAGTAGTTTTATATTTTTATCCCGAAGATGATACGCCTACCTGCACGGTACAGGCCTGTAACCTGCGTGACAATTTCAGCCAGTTAAAAAAGAAGGGCTTTGTGGTTTTGGGCGTAAGCCCAGATGAAGAAAAAAAGCATAAAAAATTTGAAGCTAAATACGATCTGCCGTTTACCCTGATTGCAGATTCCAAACACACTATTATTGATAAATATGGTGTTTGGGGAGAGAAACAGCTTTGGGGCCGCAACTACATGGGGCTGCATCGCACTACTTTTCTTATTGATGAAAAAGGTATTATCCGCAAAATATTTCTCAAGCCAAAAAGTAAAAAACATACCGAAGAAATTTTAACTGCCTGGACAGAATTTGAAAAATAGTAATTTCAATATCAAGGAGAATTCATGGCTGGCAAAAATGGCTGCAAAAAAATTAAAGAGCAAATCTGTAGCCATGGTTTTAGGCAAAACCATTCATCTGCACAATACAAGTAAAACCAATTTTTTAAAAGATGAACGCTGGGTAAAGCATGAACTTTGCCATATTAAACAGTTTAAAGAACATGGTTTTTTTTGTTTTATTGTGAAATACCTCTACGAAAGTGTAAGACACGGTTATTATAACAACCGCTTTGAGGTTGAGGCAAGAAAGGCAGAAGCGTTATGATGCCAAACTGAATTTCATTTCAGACTAAAGTGCAGCGGCTGAAATTTATACATGGATATGTGTGGTTGAATTTGGCACATCCCGAAAGGATTAATCACAAAAACCTATCGGGATAGCACCCACTCTACTTCACCAAAATCAAATTCCTGTTCAACAGCATCAACAGTTACCAACCGGCCGGTTGCAGATACTTCTTTTATTACAGTTTGAAACGCTGTCCCATCTTTTTTAAGTGTTACCAGGTGGTTCAGTTTATACAAATGCTCATTGTATGCTGTAACAGCGGTATTATCTTTTTTAAGAGCAGCTAAATTTTTCATAAGCAAATCATACAGGATTTTAGCCAGGGCAATAACATCAAAATCTTTACCGGTAATTTGTTTAAGCGATACCGGGTTTTGTATAGTGCTGCTGTATTTTGTCTGGTTAATATTAATACCAATTCCAACCACCGCCCATTTCCAGTTTTTGCCCTGTAAAACATTTTCAATTAATATCCCCCCTGCCTTTCTGTCACGCCAGTACAAATCATTGGGCCATTTTATTTTAGTTTCTCCGCCTGCATAGCCGTCAAAAAATTCAAAACAAGCCAGTGCAACGGCAGCACTTAAATGAAATTGGTTATTAATCTGTAAACGGTCCGGCTTTAAAACAAGGCTCATGGCTATGTTTTTACCCTTTTCTGTTTTCCAGCTCCGGCCCCGTTGCCCTTTGCCTGCTGTCTGTTCCTTTGTAAACCATGTCATTCCATGCCTGGTCAGGCCGGCATGAATCTGGGCCATGGCATAGTTGTTGGTACTGTCAACCGTATCAAGTATGTTAAAAAAACCATCTTCAGGCATAATAAATCAAATGGCAAAGAAGTGTTACTTTTGCCCAATTGCAAGCTACAAGCAAGTTTGTAAAAAACAATAACACAATAAATCCGTTATAGTTAAATTAACCATACCGGAAAAACAAAATAAAAGCAGATTTGGATAATTTAAACGCATTAAACAACCGTAAAAAAAGCAGTGTTGTACGTATAACGAGAAACAGTAAAATTTTCAAAACAATCATTCATGCTATACAGGAGAAAAAAGGCGAAAAGATTGTAAGCCTTGATCTTCGTAAAATACCCGAAGCGGTTGCTGATTTTTTTATAATTTGTCAGGCAGGAAATACAACCCAATTAAGGGCTATTGCTGACTTTGTGGAAACCGATGTAAAAGAAAAATGCCTTGAAGCGGCTTATAAGCATGAAGGCAGACAGGGGCAGCAGTGGATATTGATAGATTATGTTAATGTGGTTGTGCATATAATGATGCCCGAGCCCAGAAAATTTTACCGCCTCGAAGAAATGTGGAGTGATGCCCCGATGACCGAACATGAAAATTAAAAACACTGATTTAAAATAATAATAACAAACAAACGTCTACTTTTAAAAGCCGCGATAGACAGTAAGATAAGTACCCAAAAATGGCAAAGCATAACATGAATCAACAAGACAGTAACAGGAAATTCAACCCTGATAACATACCGCCTAAAGGAGATGATCCTAAAAACAAGAAGCCCCGGTTCAGTATTTACTGGGTATATGGCATTATTTTTCTTACCATTATTGCCTGGAATTTATTTCGTACAGTAAGCAGTGCCGGTATTGAAACCGATCAGCAAAAATTTACGGAAATGGTTTTGCAGGGCGATGTGGTAAAAATGAAAACCATACGCAATAAAAAAATTGTTCGTGTTTTTATTAACCCCGACAGCCTTAAAGCCAAATCGGGCTATTACAGGCAGGTGCTTAATCAAAAGGCCGATGATAAAAATTATGAAGCTGCTGTTACTGTAAAAGCAGATCAGCCCCAGCTGTTTTTCAGCATTGTTGATGATAAAACATTTGCTACGCAGATGGCCGATTTTTATAAAGAAAATCCTCAGTTACTAAAAAAAATACCCGACAGCCCGGATGATGAAGGAGAGATTTTTGGGCAGATCATAAGTACCCTGCTTCCAATTTTATTGATCGTACTTTTATTTATAATGATGATGCGTAAGGTTGGCGGACCAGGTGGTGGTGGTGGTGCAGGCGGTATCTTCAGCATTGGTAAATCAAAAGCAACCTTATTTGAAAAAGGCACCCGGGTAAATATCAACTTTGGCGATGTGGCAGGTCTTGACGAAGCCAAGGTAGAGGTGATGGAAATTGTTGACTTCTTAAAAAATCCTAAAAAATATACGGCGCTTGGCGGTAAAATTCCAAAAGGAGCTTTATTGGTTGGCCCTCCGGGTAC
>JBATAS010000222.1:0-9008 GCA_049661965.1 Ferruginibacter sp.
CCAGGTTTTCAGCAACTGAAAATGATTTATTCTCTTTCAGAAATTCTTCCGATAATAGCAGGCGATGATCCATTTTATTTATAACCGATTCAGTAACCATTTTTTTAATTTCTTTGAAGTCAATCAGGAATCCAGGTGCAGGAATATAGTCTGTATTACTTATTGCAGAACTTACAGAAACATAAAGTTCATACGAATGACCGTGAACATTTTTACAGGCACCAGAATAACCATGTATGGCATGAGCCATTTCGAAATAAAATATTTTTGTAAGAGATATCATTTTCTGAATTGTAAAAGTTGATATTAATCCATCGCAAAAATGCCGGAAATAGTTTCTTCTGAAGTCTCTTTTTTCAAAAACAGTTTTTTAAACTGACAAATAACCTGGTTTCTTATCAACGGAAATAAAATAAAATAGAATCCGGTAATCAAACTGATTCCTGATATGAAGAATAGGATGAAGTAAGGCCTTAACTGCAGCATCATAGTACCAAAGGGAATCTTCGCATCATTCATCTGCCATTTTGCTTTCAATACGCCTGCAATAATTAAACTAATCCAAAAGATCAACAACGAAAGATTTGCTGTATAATATCCACGGTTCACCCATTTGATACTTTTGGTAAGCGGAACACAACTATCTTTTAAGATATCAAATGCAATGGCCAGTAAAAGAAAACTGTTGATGCCGATTGTAGCGCCCATGGTATGTGCTACGGTAATATGTGTGCCGTGGGTGTACACATTAATCGCAGGTATCGACATGGCTACGGCAAGAATTAATGTAAGAAAGATCCAGATATCGGCCGCCATTAAAAAACGGTAAGCTGTGTGATGATAATGTTTACGGGCTGTGCTTACAGATGATTTCCACTGCCAGATGATCCTTCCTAAAATAAATAACTCGGTCATGCTCACAGCATAACTGATATGTTTTACAAAAGGGTAGGTGGGCAGTGTGTAAATATGATGTCCCCAGTTAAACATCAGGTTAAACAAACCTGTAAAATAGAGTACAAAAGCAATTGGTGCATGACTGTATTTTTTGCTGTCACTTATTTTTTCCATCAAAAAGATACTGCTTCCGTAAATAAGCATATTCCAGGAACCAACCATTGAACCGTATGATTTCCATTGCACTGTCATGTCGTTTACCACGTTGTTCCTGAAATAGGGAAGCATCCATAAATACGATTCCATAAATGTGAAAAGGAAAAAGAATAAACCCGTTAACCACATCCACACATAAACCGGTAGTTTCTTAAAACTGTCCAGCGATTTTATAAAATTAATGATAAACAGAATCCATCCTAAGGCGATAGGTAATGCAAATACAGGATGAAACTCCCAGTATTCCCTGCCGCCAAATACACCAAAACAATAGGAGACCAGGATGGCAAAAACAGAAATGCTAAAAATACCAAATTGGATTTTGAGCAGTAACGGCGAGAATATTTTATTGCCGCTGTATTGTTGCAGATAGGTAAGTACTGAGCCTATGGCTGCAAAGATTATCCAAAACACAACTGATGAAACATGCAGCGGCCTTACTTTCTCAAACGAAAGATATTGTTTTATAAAATCGGGTACCAGGTACTGCAAAGCGCCGGTTAAGCCAAACAGCATCCCCGTGGCCAGCAGTAACAGCCCCGCCAGAATAAATAGTTTGGCAGTACTGGGTTTATTTTTGTTCAATGGTTCCATCATAGTTTAATGTGAATGTTTTAGGATCTGCTTTGCCGGAAGCGTCTATATCTTTCAGGAAAGAAAGCAGTGAAATGGTTTCTTCATCACTCAGAAAAAATTGCGGCATGGCTCCTGTGCCTGTTTTTACAAAGGCTTTTATGTATTCCTGTCCTCTCAAAGAATAAACGTTTGTCAGATCAGGGCCCAGGTAACCTCCCAATCCATAAACCTGATGACAGGCATTACAATTGTATTGCTGCCAAACCAGTTTTCCGGCATCTGCATCATTTTTTGCGGGATTGTATTTTACCGGTAGGTCAGTATAGAGAAAAGCGGTGTAGCTTAAGAAAGATACTAAAAGAACAACCAGTACAAATAGCTTTTGCCTGTTGGCGGCCATAAAAATAATTTTAAATAATTAAAGACAAAGTTATCTTTTAATATTATCTTTGCCCAATAATTTTATCCAATGCGACACCGATTTAAGAAAATTGTTTTTACAAAACCCGATCAGCCTGGATTTATAATGAAAAAAGAATATTACAGCTTTTCATTGCTTAACAGGCTTCAACGCTGGCAGCTGTTCATGAACACACATGTACTGTGGCGTTTGCAGTTTTTAAATGAAAGGATATTTAATAAAACAGAGAAGAAAAATATTCTTTATGGAAAATCATTTGCTAATGAGAAACCACTCGTGTATTCCTGTTCGGGATGCTCCAACGCTGCACAGATGGCTAATTACCTGGCTGTGCAGTTAGACAGAGAGGGCCTGGTTGAAATGTCCTGTATTGTTGGTGTAGGTGGTAACGTTAAAAAACTGGTACGTACTGCATCTTCGGGCAGGAAGATTATTACTATTGATGGTTGCCCTCTGGCATGTTCAAAAGCATGCCTGGGCAACCATTCAATTAAGCCTGATCAGCATTTTGAATTAACAGCCATGGGCGTTAAAAAAACAGATCATGTGGATTTTGATATGCAGCATGCCAATAAAATATTAAATCAGATTCAACAGCATATTGGTGAAAGGGAACAGGTGGCATAAAGACATTAATAAATAGTAAGTGAAAATACAGCGACAACATGGATAAGACTATAATAGAATTTTTGCAAAACCAAAACTGTGCAACGGTTTGCTGTACTGATGAAACCCGTAAGCCATATTGCTTCAGTTGTTTTTATGCCTTCGATAGTTGCAATGGAGTACTTTATTTTAAATCTTCAGCCAATTCTCAGCACGCTTTTATCATGAAGAAGAATCCATTAATAGCAGGCACTGTTTTGCCAGACAGGTTAAATAAATTATCAGTGAGGGGTATTCAGTTTGAGGCTGAAGTTTTGGACAACACGGCTGCTGAGATACAGGATGGAATGAAAGACTATTTTAAGAAGCATCCCGTTGCATTGCTTATGCCGGGTGAAATATGGGCCTTACAGGTTAATCAAATAAAAATGACAGACAATACACTTGGTTTTGGAAAAAAAATAATCTGGAACAGGCCTGAAATATCAGAGGAATCAGTTGTGCTAAGTGAAACAGAAAGTTAATCAATCAATCCAAAAATTAATGTACAATTCCCCGCTTCATAAATTCCATATCCCGGTGATGGGCCTGGCCTATACTATTGATAGTCCAATTAAAGTTGCCCGTTTTGGCATTGCATCAGTTATCTCCATTGTAGAAAACAGGTTGATTGAAATGATGCGTAAACATTATTATCCTACTGTTAACAGGGAGTATTTTCCAATCACCACCCATGAAGAAGATTTCAGGGCAAAGCGTATTACCGATTACCTGAACCTGGTTCAGGAAATTGTAACGGATCAGGTGGAAAAAATAAAACAGGCCGCATTTGAAACCGGATCGGAAATCGTAAAGTATTTTGAAATGCTGCCTGACGACATCAGGCTGAAGCAATTGTATTTGAAGATGGTTGAGACGAGTGCCTCGACCGAAAAAGAAAAAATGCAGGATTATTTGCGGACACAGATTCGCCCCGGAAGCATTGATGTAAACATCATGACTAAAACAGACCGGGAGAATTATACCAAGTCCGGGGAGTTAATTGAAAATGGCTCGGATGCCGTTGCTGCCCTGAGAGGCTATGCAAACAGCCGGTTGGAAAATTCATCGGTCATCTTTTCCGCAGGCACTAATTTGCGTCTTTTTAATTATCTGGAAAACTGTAAAACACTTCAGGTGAATGAAGATGGCGAGTTTACAAAGAAGGTTGTTATTAAAGTGAGTGATTACCGTTCGGCACTGATACAGGGAAAATACCTTGCTAAAAGAGGTATTTGGGTGAGCGAGTTCAGGATTGAATCGGGCCTTAATTGCGGCGGACATGCTTTTGCAACAGATGGTTATTTGCTGGGGCCGATAATGGAAGAATTCAAAACTAAAAGGCAGGAGCTGACTGACAGCCTTTTTGAACTATTCAACAAATCCATGTTTGAAAAACTAAACAGGAAATTTAAATATCCTCCACCAATAATATTTTCCGTGCAAGGCGGAATTGGAACGCATGAGGAAGATGCATTGTTGCACAACTATTTTAAAATGGACAGCACAGGCTGGGGTACGCCTTTTTTATTGGTGCCTGAGGCAACAACAGTTGATAAAGAAACGCTTGAACTTTTATGTGCTGCAAAAAAAGAAGATGTGGTACTAAGCCGTAATTCACCATTCGGTATTCGTTTTCATTATCTTAAAGGAACCAGTGCCGAAAAAGAAAAACTGGACCGCATTGCAAAAGGCAGGCCCGGAAGTCCCTGTACCGAAAAGCACCTGGCATTTAATACCGAATTTACCGAACAGCCTATCTGTACTGCATCACGGCAGTATCAAAAGTTAAAGATTGAACAATTACAGTCACTTAATCTGCCAACAAAAGTTTATGAAAGACAATTAGGCGAAGTGCTGGATAAGGAATGTTTATGTATCGGTCTGAGCAATTCTGCCGCCATTAATTATTCCGAAACAATGATCAGAAACTTAAATGCGGTAACAGTTTGTCCCGGCCCGAATATTGTGAATTTTTCCTCAGTCGTGTCGCTTCAAACAATGGTTGATCATATTTATGGAAGGGAGGATATTTTGTGCAATCTGCATCGGCCAAACATGTTTATCACCGAACTGCTGTTGTATATTAATTACCTGAAAGAAAAACTGGAAGAAGGGTATAGCACTGATGGGTTAAATAAACAGAAGAAATATTTCACCGTTTTTTATAAGAACCTGGTAAAAGGAATTTCCTATTACTACCAGCTTCCCGCTGTAACCAATATCGATGAAAAGCAATTTACACATGAATTGAGTAGTGCAGAACTGGAGCTTGAATTGCTGCTTTTTCAATATCCCTTTTTAGCCGAATAAAAAACCGGTAGATGATTTATCAACCGGTTTTTTCATTTGTATTGATTTAGTTAATGGGTTTTAGTTTTGCAGTAAAATGCCGCAGAGTGGGCGCTTCTTCAATTATTTGTAATCCATTTATCTGTGCTTTGTTTTTGTTCACTTCAATAATCACTTCGGCTACATAGTCAATATGACTTTGTGTGTACACCCGCCGGGGTATGGCCAGCCGTACCAGTTCCATCTGTGCAGGAACCAGCTTTTTATTTTCGTCATATTTACCAAACATGAGCGAACCAATTTCCACAGAACGTATTCCGCCTTCGGTATATAAAGCACCAGCCAGTGCCTGCGCCGGATATTTATCTGGGGAAATATGCGGTAGCATTTCTTTAGCATCTATATACACTGCATGTCCACCTGCAGGCTGCATTACCGGTACTCCGGCATCAATTAATTTGTTGGTAAGGTATTCTATACTGCGGATGCGGTACTGCAGATAATTTTCGTCAAGCACTTCTTCTAAGCCAATGGCGATTGCTTCAAGGTCACGGCCGGCAAGGCCTCCATAAGTTGGAAATCCTTCAGTGATGATGAGGAGGTTTCGACATTGTAATGCCAATTCCTCATCATGCATGGCCAGGAATCCGCCAATATTTGCAAATGCATCTTTCTTGGCGCTCATGGTACAACCATCGGCGTAAGAAAAAAGTTCATGGGCAATTTCTTTTACTGATTTATCAGCATATCCGTCTTCACGCTGTTTGATGAACCAACTGTTTTCGGCAAAACGGCAGGCATCTATAAAGAGTGGAATGTTATTTTCTACGCAGATTTTTTTTACTGCTTTTATGTTTTGCATGCTCACCGGTTGCCCGCCGCCAGAATTATTAGTGACAGTAATAATGCACAGCGGAATATTTGCAGCTCCTTTATCAGCAATAAAATGTTTGAATGCTTCGGTATCCATATTGCCTTTAAAAGGGGCAGGAACCGAGGGGAGCTTTCCTTCGGCACAAAGCAGGTCAACGCCTTCGGCACCGGTAAACTCAATATTGGCACGGGTTGTATCAAACAAGGTATTGCTTACAAAATATTTTCCCTTGCCACTCAATACGCTGAACAATATTTTTTCTGCGGCTCTTCCCTGGTGTGTGGGAATAACCAGCGGCATGCCGGTTATATCCTGTATTGTTTTCTCAAAACGAAAAAAACTCGGACTGCCGGCATAGGATTCATCTCCCTGCATAATGCCGGCCCATTGGTTGCTGCTCATGGCGCTGGTGCCGCTGTCGGTAAGCAAATCAATTAAAACATCTTTGGAGTGAATGTGAAATAAGTTGAAAAATGCTTTTTTGAGAATAAGTTTTCTTTCTTCTTTTGTATTGAAGTAGATGGGTTCAACGGATTTTATCCGGAACGGTTCTATAATTGTATGCATATTGATTTAAAAAATAAAGTGAAAAATAAAATCAGCCGTGGCTACAGATAAGTTGCTGTAGTTATGATGGCCGGCTGATGATATTTTTCCATAGTTGCATATAGCAAATTATTATTTTGGATACATAAACCTGATATGAGAAAGTATATTTACAGCAGATTGTTTTTATGCAACTGCAATTTGCTCGATAGTTTTATTGTTGAATAGTTGTGTGCTATTATAGTTTACCTCCCAGGTTACCGGTATCGCCTTTTTAAGCATACTGCTTACACCGCAATATTTTTCCTGAGAATCTGTAACTGCGTTCAATGCTGTTTCTTTTGAATTTTCATTTCCTTTAAAATCGTAGCGTATATGAATGGAAACATATTGTATCGGTGCCTGTTTGCTGAGTTCGCCGGTAACGGTCATACTCAAATCAGCAACGGGGTTATTAGATTTACGGAGTATTGCTACAATATCCATTCCTGTGCAGCCTGAAAGTGCTGCCAGCACAAAGGGTTTTGGGATAGGCGCTGTATCTTCTCCTCCCGATCTTTCCGGTGCATCCATTACAACTGTATGTCCGTTGATTAATGCATTAAACTGCATCTTACCCATCCATTGTGTTTCTATTTCATGATTTGCCATTGTTAATATTTTTTATTGTGACTGATAAAGCAAAACTAAAATTTGAAAGCCTTATGCTTTGTAACTTAAATCACATACTACTTTAAAAACCGCATGATGTTCGTCATGTTTTATAAATACCAATCCTTTTCTTCCGTTAATTTCTCTTACGGTTGAAAAGGATTGTACTATTATTTTGTAACAGCTTACAGGATCTGGGTTAGTAAAGCGGAAATATCTTTGATCAGTTTAACTGTACCTGCTTGTTCATCATCTTTTCAGCCAATGGAAACAATAGATTATTTTCCAGATGAACATGCTTATGTAAGTCTTCTTCAAATTCTTTTAACTCTGCCAGACTAACCCGGAAAGTTGTACAGGCATCTGAAGGCGGCGTATAATTATTTGTGAGTTCACGAATCTTATACAACAAATCACCGGCATGATCATGCTCCAGTTCCATCACTTGTATTGGTGCGCTGATATAACCATCGCTCAGCTTCCTGGAATGATTGGTGTTGTGCAATGCTTCCACTTCTTTGACCCTTGGGAATAAGATCGTTTCTTCTTTTTGCATATGCGATGTCATTTCTTCTCTTATCTCCCTGAAAATATTGAACACCTCTACCATGTATGGAAATCTGTCACCGTGTTTGAAAGCTACTCTTTCCAGGTGTCCGAAAATGGTTGGCATGGATTGCTTAACGTAAAAATGATGATGAATAAGGATATAACTGATCAGTTGTTCGGCACTCATCTGGTTAAAAGGCATTTTGTTTGTGTCAGTCTGCACTGTTGCGTTTACCAATTCGGCTGAGAGGGTTTCAACAGCAAGGCCTTTTTCGTTGCATGCATCGGCAAGTGTTCTTTTTCCTTTGCAGCAAAAATCAAGATTATATTTTTCGAGAATGGGAACAGTTGCGTGGTTGTTAGTTACTATACCTGCAAGTGTTTGTTGTGCTATGTTTGTCATAATATTTATTTTTTACAAAGATGCTTTTGTAAAAAATGACAAACTGTGATTGAAATCAGTTTTGAGAATTATTCCGTTTTGCGAAAGCCATCAACAAGGCACCTGTGAATAAAAGCAATGCAGTGCACAGCAACATTTCATTTACAAACGGAATGGTATTGTAGCTGATAGCAACAACTCCCTGTACCATCAAAACAATTTCGTTTAGTATAACTGCAGCGGCAAATATGAAAATACCGGCTGAAGTTATTTTACTCAACCTGAAATGCATTTCAGAAAATATATACCCAAGCAGAAATAAAGTTATTACACCTAACAACACAAGGTGCAGGTAACCGATTACAATAGGCCTGAAACCGAATGCCAGGTCGCTTAAGGCAGGAATGGTGGAACCAAGTTGTAATAGTAATTTTATAGAAAGGGCAGCAGCCGAAAGCCCCAAAATGCATTTAGCGGTTGCCGAAAATTTTTCTTTTAGTTTATCCCAATTCCGCCAGACTGTTTTTGCCAGCCAGATAAATGCTATCACTTGCACAAATGCAGCAATCACCACCAGCACATATACAACCATTGGCATGGGCATCCAAAGTGTTGAAAGAAAATAGGCAGGCACAGATGCAAATAGAAACAATTTGAATATTTTGTTGAGTGTTTCTTTGGAAAAATCAAATCGTGTGAGTAGCGCAGTGAATAACCCCATGCAGCCAAAAAAGAACCAGCCGTTATATTGAAAATGGAGATAGAAATATTCGGCGCCCAGATACCAGTTTTGATGAATAACCCGCTCAATCATCATGATGGTTAATGCAAACGCTCCCAAAGATGAAAGGGCGTTAAAGAACACGGCAGCCTTAAACCAGCCATGGGCAGGGGATTTGGTTTCAAGTTTATTTAAATCTCTCCAGAAATAGACAGCAAATACATAAGAAACCAAAATA
>JBATAS010000223.1:0-7028 GCA_049661965.1 Ferruginibacter sp.
TGCCATTGCACCAGGCCAATGCGTACAATATCTTTTTTACGGAGAATAATACTTTTCTCAGAATCGTGATATACATTATGCCATATCAGTAAAGTGGCATATCCCAGACTTTCATTATCCTCGGGCATATAATTACGCAGTATTTTTTTTACCTGGAAATCGTTAGCCAGTTGAAAGGTTAATGTGGGATCAAATATTTCACGGTTTTTTACTTTGGCTATGTACTCTTTGGGTTTCATTTTATCGGCATACATTCCGTATTTAGGAATGCGGCCGCCTGCAATGATCATTTTCAGGTTAAGACTTTCACAAAGTGTTTTTCGGGTTTCGTATAAACGGCGGGCAAGCCGCATTCCCCGGTAATCGGGATGTACAAAAACTTCTATTCCATACAAAGTATCGCCTTTTGGCGTATGTGTTTCAAAACTGAAATTTCCCGTAACATCACGATAGGTATGATTATCGCCAAACTTATCGTAATTGATAATAAGTGTGAGTGCACAGCCCACCACTCTACCATTGTGTGTAATCACTATCTGTCCCTGCGGAAATTTATTGATCAGTTTTTGCAGGGCTTCTTCTTTCCAGTATTGACCACCCAGGCTTGCATAAGCTTCAATCATCGAAGATTTAAGGGTTTTATAATCTTCGATGGTTAAATTACGTACTTCTATTATTGCTTCATCCATAAAGTTATTTTAGCTTTTTGTGGCAGAAATTGTGCCGGGCCGCAATCCGGTAAGTTACAAAATAAAGGGCGGATATACAGACTGATTTAATAAGATAGCACTCCTGGCTGCACACCCGTTTTATCTTTTTTCAATGGTTGTTTAACTGGCCCGACAGGGTCAGGTGTGCGTATGCTTAACACCGGCACTTTTGCATGATTTATAATTTGCTGGGCATAGGGACCTATAAAGAACTGGTTCCAGGTATAATCGAGTGTTGCATTAATTACAATCAGGTCGGCTTTTTCCTTCCGGGATATTTCTAAAACTTTTTTGGCGTAGTTTTTACAAACATGAAATGTTGATTTGAATGCCGTGGAGTTTAATCCAAGCGACTGGCCAAGTTTCAAAAGTTCTGTCTTCCTGTCGTCTATATCAAAAATTTCGGTACTCAGCGATAAACCAAGGATGATCAGTTCGGCTTCATTTTTTTTTATTACAGGTTTTATAAATCCATATTTTTCCATGATGCCATTTGCTGCACGGATAGGGAATAATATTTTTTTAAAATCCTTTATTTTTATTTTACCCGGAATAGTTAAAACCGGTATAGTTGTATTCTTGATAACATTATAAGCTGTGCTTCCTATAAACAGGTTTCTGAACCCAGAGGCTCCATGAGTACCCAACACAATAAGATCGCATTTCAATTCAATGGCTTTATCACGGATAGCATCGGCAGGGTTACCAAATTCTAGATATGTTTTTACAATAATATTGTGCCTGTCTTTTATTGACGCCGCCAGTTTATTAAGCTTTTCATTTCCGTCACCTTCCATTTGCGGCAACACATAAACCGATGCCATATTGGCTTCGGGTGGCGCTATCATTAACCGGTTTTCAACTACATGTAATATATGCAATGCAGCCTGCTGCCTTTTACATTCGGCAATAGCCACTTCTATAGCATTAGCAGCCAGCTCAGAAAAATCAGTGGCTGCCAGAATATTTTTTATTGTGGTTACGGTTTTCATATAATCTCTTTTTTTTCAACTGCTGAACTGCCTGCATTAACATTCCTGTTTTCTATCACAGCAGATGCTCCGGGTACTCCGCCTATCCGTTTACCCAGCATTTTTTTTCTGCCACCATTACGGTGAAGGTTTTGCTTGGCACGTTGCTTCAGCTTCTTGTTAAAGTATCTTTTTTTCATCATAATTATCAGCTAAACTAACACTGCCGTTTTAGGGAGGGGTTAAAAGGAAATTAAATTATGATTAAAATTCGCCTGTATGCAGCTTACCAGTGTAATTGGCGAGATAGGCTGCAAAGAAAGGCCTGAACGTTGCTCATTCACTATAATGGTACATATGGTACCCGCTTTAATTCCTGGTTATTCCCTGCTGCTTTATTTTAATTATCTCTATTCGTTTATTCAATTCGATGATCTTTCTGTTATACTCATCGTTCTCCATGTAGTGCGCTGTATTTTTTGCAGACAGGCCATTGGCTACTTCCGCCGATGCTTTACGGGCTTTCCTTTTATTTTTTTTGATGATGCGGTTATTTTTCTTGATGTCTTTTTCCAACCCCTTTATTTCCCTGGTAATATCCGACAGTTCATCTGAATAATAATCGTTCAGAAACTTCATACTGAAATCATTCAGTATTTTTTTCATAGCTGCAAACTCAGCCGGGTAATCTGCTGGGCCGATAAAAAAATCGTAGCCAAAACTCATGAAATATTTCAGTTCCGATCCAGCCCCTTGCTCTATCACCCTGGCATACAGGTTCATTCTTTTATCAGATATGGAGGGAATCATTACATCGGTGCCGGTAATAATATCTTTATTGGTTAAAAAACCAATACCCTTGATTTTTACATCATAATTTTTATCGAAAAAAGAATCCCAGGCTTTTTTAACAGTCTTACTCTCGGCATCATAGGTTACACTAAGGCAGGGCCTCAGTTTATTTTCGTAGCTGATCTCACTGCTGTCAATTTTATAGGTTTGTGCATGTGCGGTAAATCCCGTACATACGATGATCATAAAAAATAAAAACATCTTATTCATTGTGTTACTCTTTTAAATTTTTTATAAAGTTGCTCAATATTTATTACTGCAGCATTAAAAGGAAATTAAAAGTAGATTAAACCGCAGAATTACAGGTAATTTTCTCTAGCTACCGGATTTTTAATACAAAACTGCTATCCCAGCAGTTTTTCAAAGCATATACTATTTGCCACAGCTGCATACTGGCCATAGTTTGCAATAATGGTATAACCACATTTTTTGTACAATCCAATTGCCTCGGGCTGCTTCTTACCGGTTTCCAGTATACATTTGTTACAGGCCAGTTCAGTTGCCCATATTTCCAGCTCGGTGAGCACTTTAGCAGCCAAACCTTTACCTCGGTGAGCAGGCAGACTGTACATGCGTTTAATTTCCATTGTACCAGCATTGTATTCTTTGATGGCTCCACAGGAAACGGGTATATCATTATCATAAACAACTACAACATGTTTAATTGTATCTGTTTTATTGAATGCGGCATAGAACGAATGTTCATCGCCATCTCTTTGGGCTAAATCAGCATCAAGCTGCTGTACAAGTTTAATAAAATCCTGATTTTGTGAATCGGTTCTTGTAATGGTTATCATTTTTATATTCTTCTGCCAAAGATAAAATCACTTGCTTCTAAAAATATTTATATTAGTTGCAATTCGTAATAGCAATTTCTTCATCATGCTCTATGAGTTTTCCTTTTTTCGTGTACTTTAAAATATCATGGAATTCAAAGGCGTTAGAATTGATTTTTCTGGTAACCAAAGTAATCTTAGTAAAGTTATTTGCTTTATTAGTAACCCCTGTAATCTCTATTCCTGAAGTTCTCTTAAAGCGTTCAATGTTAATTTCATCTGTAATACTTATAAAATCTGGCTTTGCTGACTTTCTATCTGTCAAAATCTTTACACAGATATAATCTTTAGCTGTATATCTGGCAGTTGCTGAATACAGAAAATCCCATGAAAAATTTTTACTACCTATTTTTTGAAGAGGGTAAAGATTTACGCTTCCGAAATTTACTATTGTAACTGATACTCCAACGAGCCGACAATAGGAATATACAAAACCAATATTAACCGAATCTTCGAATATATCTTCAAAATTATTTGGCTGTGAAATACAAGTAGAATTTTCATTTACAGGGGTTCTTGTATAAATTTTATCTTTTCGTAAATCTGAAACAGTCACTATTCCACTTTTTTGCATTTCAACAGTAATAATTAATTCCCCTTTTTCAAAAAACTGGACTAAGTTTTTCTCTAAATCATAAGACATAGCCCCATTTTTTAGTTGAAATGTTTCAATTTTCTGGCTACTAAAAGATAGTTGGTACTTATCTGATGATACAAACCGTAATGCATTTGTCTGGTCATGACAAAATACCATCTCTTTCAAATTAATTTGCGAAAATAAATTTCCTGAACAAAGTAAAAAGATTAAAGTAAAATATTGATACCATTTCATACTGAAATTATTTATGGGGTACTATCTTTTTTTACTAAAGGTAAAAGTAAAAGCCCTGATAGTTAAACTATCAGGGCTTCAAATTTTTAAAGTGCCCAGGACTGGATTCGAACCAGCACATCCTTGCGAACGCTGCCACCTGAAGGCAGTGCGTCTACCAATTTCGCCACCTGGGCATATACGTTTAATGGTTAAAAGGTTTAAGGTTTTAAAGGTTGGCAACAATTTGTAATGCTGCTTAATATAAACCTTTAAACGACTTAAACATTAAACCTTTCCACCGTTTCAGGAACGCAAATGTAAATGCAAAATTGATTTTAAAAAAACTAAATATCCCGGTTGCGCCAGCCGGTTAATAAAACACCGGCAATAACCAGTAATGTTCCGCCAACCTGTGCAACAGTTAATCTTTCGCCCAAAATAAGATGAGCCTGTACAATGGTAGATACCGGGCCAATACTTGAAATAATGGCTACATTATTGGAGCCTATCTTTTTTAACCCGTTTGAAATAAAAAATGTAGGAATAACCGTTGCGATAATGGCCAGCAAAACACCATAACCAAGCAACGGTGTGCTGAAATGCTGCACCGTATTACCCACTGCAAAATAATGAACGAGTACGCCAACTGCCGATGCCGTCATAGCATAAGCGGTAAATTTTGTAGCACCAACCAATGGTATCAGTTTACCACTGCCTACCAGGTAAACCGAAAAAGTAAGGGCACATAAGAAAACAAAAAATGAGCCCAGTAAAAAATTGGGGTTATCAGCATCCAGTTTTAACTCGCCAAAAAATGCAATGGCAATACCGATGTAGGTTAACAACAGGGCAAAACCCTGCACTTTGTTTATCTTCTTTTTAAAAACGGCTGCATTCAGCAACACTGCAAAAGTGGGATAGAGAAAAAGTATCAGCCGCTCAAGCCCGGCAGAAATATATTGCAGGCCAATAAAATCAAACAGGCTGCTGAGATAGTAGCCAATAAGGCCTATGGCTATAACAATAAGCCATTGCCTGCGTGTAAACTTTACATTTGATTCTCTGCTGCTGTAAAAAAACGCAATGACTAAATAGAACGGCAACGCAAAAACCATTCTTAAGGCAAGTAAGGTAATGGCATCGGTATCTGTATCAGCAAAAGCCAGTTTTACAAAAATTGCTTTTGTGCTGAACAGGATAGCGCCTGTAAAAGTAATTATGAACCCGGCAATGTAATTTTTCCTGGCAACATCATTCATCAAAATAAATTAAACGCTTACGTTAAAATCTCTGAGTGCGTCATTCAAACTTGTTTTAAGATCGGTGGATGGTTTACGCTGCCCGATGATTAATGCACAGCCAACACCAAACTCTCCTGCCGGGAATTTTTTTGTGTAACTCCCCGGTATCACCACACTTCTTGCAGGTACTATGCCTTTCATTTCAATTGGTTCACTGCCGCTCACGTCAATAATTTTTGTGGATTGTGTAAGGACGACATTGGCGCCAAGCACCGCTTCTTTCTCAACCCTTACGCCTTCCACAACAATGCAACGGCTACCGATAAAACATCCATCTTCAATAATTACCGGACTGGCCTGCAATGGTTCCAGCACTCCGCCAATACCCACGCCGCCACTCAGGTGTACGCCTTTGCCTATCTGTGCACAACTGCCTACAGTTGCCCAGGTATCCACCATGCTGCCCTCATCTACATAAGCGCCAATGTTTACATAACTCGGCATCAGCACAACATTTCTTCCCAGGAAGGCTCCATATCTTGCCACCGCATGTGGTACAGCCCTTACACCCATTGAAGCATAATCAGATTTTAGTTTCATCTTATCGTAAAACTCAAAAGGAGGCAAAGTGTAGGTTTCCATTTGCTGAATAGCAAAGTACATGAGTATGCCTTGTTTTACCCACTCGTTAACCTGCCATCCGCCTTCTGAAGGAGCTGCAGTTCTTAAACGTCCTTTATCAACTTCCTCAATAACTGTGCGTACTGCATCTGCATAAGTTTCTTCTTTTAACAGCTCACGGTTGGCCCAGGCGGCCAGTATTTGTTCTTTTAATTCCATTATTTGCTTTTTTGCAAACTTACATCCTTGAGGCAAGAAAGAAAAAAGCATTTTAATCAATAACTTGCAGCCTAATGCAAAAGATACTGGTTATACAAACAGCATTTATCGGCGATGTGGTACTTGCCACTGCCCTGGTGGAGAAACTGGCAAAATATTTTCCGGCTGCTGAAATTGATTTTCTGGTACGCAAGGGAAATGAAAGTCTTTTGCAAAACAATCCGCACCTGAAAGAAATACTGATCTGGAACAAAAAAGAAAGCAAAATAAAAAACCTGCTGAAAATGCTTTTTGTTATCAGGAAGAAAAAGTATGATAAGGTCATCAACACACAGCGCTTTTTTGCAACCGGACTTTTAACTGCGTTTTCCGGCGCCGGGCAAAGCATTGGTTTTAATAAGAACCCGTTAAGTTTTTTATTTACCACCCGGATACAACATACCATCAGTAATGAAAATGGAACGAAACATGAAGTTGAACGAAATAACAATTTGATAAGTTCTTTTACTGATGATGAATTTACAAGACCTAAATTATATCCTTCGGATAAAGATTTTACTGCTGTGCAATCGTACAGTAACTCCGCCTATGTAACGATGACGCCGGGTAGTGTTTGGTTTACTAAAAAATATCCTGTTGAAAAATGGATTGAGTTGATAAGTACCTTCCCGGCAAACTATAAAATATTTTTACTGGGCGGAAAAGAGAACACAGCCGAATGTGAGGACATCAAAACAAAGTCTGGCAATATTAATGCTGAAGTA
>JBATAS010000224.1:0-10393 GCA_049661965.1 Ferruginibacter sp.
GTCAGCATCCAGTTGAATCCAACTGTGGAATATGGTGTTTTACCATCTCCGGGAAACATGGGGCTTATCCACCTGTTTTGATTATAATTTTTATTGTAACGTTTTGTTTCGTTGTAGTTAGGGTCACCGTTAACTAAACTTCCTCCCTGCACGCCCTGGAACATAAACATCAGGTCGAAATTTTTATATTTAAAATTATTAGTTACTCCCCAGGTAAAATCCGGGTAAGGATTTCCTATAACAGTTCTGTCATTTACATCAATAACATTATCTCCATTAACATCAACCAGTTTTAAACCACCCGGTACAAACAGATTAGGCAGGCTACTGGTTAAGCCTGCAGCCTGAGCTGCAGTAATATCAGCCTGCGACAGCCATACACCATCGGTTTTGTAACCAAAAAACTGAATCAACTGATCTCCCACTTTGTTCATATACAATTCAGTTCTTTCGCCCTGGTTTAAGAAAAATGATTCGCCTCCCAGCTCGGTTACATTATTTTTGGTGTGGGCAAAGTTTGCAGTGGTTGACCACCTGAAATCTCTTTTTCTGATATTGTTAGTTGTTACTTCCAGCTCTATACCATTGTTCTTCATACTACCGATATTATTAACTGTAGTTGGAGCGCCGGTAAAAGCAAGTGTATTTTGCTGGAGTAATAATTTTTCTGTTTTGGTTTGATAAACATCCATTGACAGAGAAACAACATTGTTAAACAGCATAATATCAAAACCTCCGTTGAACTGCTTTGTACGTTCCCAGGTAATATCGGGATTAGATAAGAAAACATTTGAAGGCACATAACCAGCAGCTGAAGATCCGTTAGCAGCACCGGTTATGTAATTAGCAGAATATAAAAGGTCTATCCATCCAAATTCAACAGTTTGATTATTACCGGTTAGTCCATAACTGCCTCTTATTTTAAGATTGTTCATCCATTTTACATTCTCAAGGAATTTTTCTTTTGATGCAACCCAACCCACCGATACAGATGGGAAATAGCCCCACTTATTTCCGGGTGCAAAATGGGAACTTCCGTCGGCCCGTACACTTGCAGAAAGCAGATATTTATCTTTAAAGCCATACTGCACACGCCCCAGATACGAAATCAAACCTTCCTTGTAAATTGTGTTAAACGTGCTGGTAGGCCCCTGCTCAATAATAAGTGCATTGTTTAATGTAGTTATATTGTCGCTGGGATAATCAAGACCAACAGCCCTTTCGGTTTTGGTAGATGTTTTCTGAACAGTAAAACCTGCCAGTACATTTATCGAATGCTCTTTAATACGCTTATTGTAGGTTAAGGTATTCTCGTTCAGCAAATCAATATATAAACGGTTATCATATTGTCCCCTGTTTATATCTCCGGCCCTGTTTGAGTTTCTTTTTGCAAAGTCTAATGCGGTTTGATAACTCACATACACACTTGCCATTGATTTAAAGTCAAGCCCCGGAATAATATTGATTGTTAAATCTCCTGAGCTAAGTACCCTGTAATCATTTGATGTAATGGTTCTTGTTTCCATCACGGATTTGGGAGAATTGTTTGATGTATTAAAAGGATTAACTGTAGTGGTATTGTTCCAAAAACTTCCATCAGGCATAAAACCACTGTAAACCCTTCCGTTAAAATACCTGGCTTGTGCAAAATCACCGGCTTTTACATCGGCATAAGTTGGATTCTGCCTTACAAAGGCTGCCAGATTTTCATCTAAGTAAACAGGCATGTATGATTGAAAACGAACGAAATCAATATAGTTTACCGATGGCCTTTCTCTTTTAATGTAAGATGGGTTAACATTAAAAGTAAACTTTACTCTTTTAGTTACCTGTGCATCTATTTTCGCTTTTACATTATACCTTTCATACTCGCTATGGTACATCATACCCTGGTCATTTTGATAACCGCCCGAGATATAATATTTAACACCACTGTTACCACCTGAAATATTAAGTTGAATGTTTTTTGTAGTTGCACTCCTGATTGCCTCAGCCTGCCAGTCAGTTGCCTGACCGCCACGCAGATCCTGTTCAATAATATATGCTCCTCTTTCGGTTGTTGCTGCAATCTGGTTTGTAGTAGGAGGCGTTATACTTGGATCCATATTCTTTAATGCCGCTTCATAAAAAAGCATATTGGTGTATTCCGATGTAGTCATCATCGGGTATAGCTCATAAGCATTTTTTACACCGGTTGAAAACTTTACACCAATCTTGGTTTTATTAGCTTTGCCGCTTTTTGTAGTTATCATGATCACACCACCTGAACCTCTTGAACCATATATGGCAGCCGAGGCAGCATCTTTTAAAACCTCTACTGATTGTACATCAGCCATGTTAACAAAAGCCAAACCATCGGGAACAGGATGGCCGTCAACAACAACCAACGGGCCTTGGCCCTGGTTAATACTGGTTAAACCACGCACCTGAATTTTTGGATCAGATCCGGCTTCGGAAGAGATATTCTGTATCTGCACACCGGCAATCTTTCCCTGTAAAGCCTGGTCGAGCCTGGAAGAAGGAGTTTCATCCAGCTGCTCATTTTGGTATTTTGAAACTGCGCCGGTAACACTCGAACGTTTTTGAGTACCATAACCCACCACAACAACTTCTTCTCCTATGGTTGCTGCAGGTACCATTATTACATCAATGGTTGATCTGCCGTTAATAGCCACGGTTTGTGGTGTAAAACCAACGTAGGAAAATATCAATACTGTTGATTTTACGTCAACAGATATTGAATAGGTACCATCTGCTTTTGTAGCCGTACCGCCTTTTTGATTTTCGGCAAGTACATTTACACCCAGCAGCGGGTCGTTACCGGTTTGGCTGATTACCTTTCCGGTAATAGTTTTCTTTTGTGCCATGGCAGTGCCGCACAAAAAGAAAATCAGTACTAACAGGCTTTGAAACTTTTTCATAATTGCAGTTTGAATATTTAATAAAAAATTTTAGTATAAAAGTTTAATTCTTAATCTTGATGCTTTTTCATCCGCCAGGCGTTGTACGGCCTGCTCACAATCGCGGCATTTAAAATGATTATATCCTTCCATCATGAGCATATACCCATCTTCATAATCGTAAGCTTTAATCTGCTGCCCTTCCCAGTTTTTTTCATCGGCCAGGTATGGTTTTAAAGCCACAAAGGTTTTTTGTAAAGATTTACCGGAAGGCGTTGTAAGTTTCCAGAAATCGATACCTACTTTATCGGCCATTTGAGCAATGGTGAAAAATGCATTCATTACAAAAGCCGTGTAGTGTAATGAAATCGTTCTTTCCATCTCTTTAGGAAAAAAACCATTCTCATCCACCTGGTAATCTAATCTGCCTGCAGCATTGCTGATGATACGCTTTGCCAGGTCTGTACTGTCAACAAATAATGCCAGCGCCAGCCGTTGTGCATCGTACCAGGCTCCATGATTGTTTTTTGCGTTAAGTTCATGTATACCAATTTCGCTGGTCTGCATCCAGTTTAAAAAACTGGCAAACCATTGCTGCATACCTGCCTGGTCTGCTGCCTTCCAGTTCTTCGACCCTTTTAATAAATTAATACCGTCAATCAGTTTTACATAATGGCGGGTATCAATTAATCCTGCTCCCCGGCCTTCGTTAACACCTTTAATAGCCTGCGCAAAATTCAGATTGGGATTCATTCTTGTTTCAGGATCTAAAAACCAAACCCTTAATAACTTTGCAGCATGCTCAGCATACATTTCGCTTTCAGAAAAATAATAAGCCAGCGCAAGTGTTTGAACATACTCACATAATTTAGGCTGATAGTCTTTATCCTTATACTCTTTCACTTCAGGATTAGTTTGCCCGTCTTTACGCATATAAGGCAAGCCGCCCGGCTTTGACGAATCGGGCCAGTGATAAGGAGCCAGGCTCATATAATCATGCTTGTCGCCACTGGGCGGTGTATGTGTTTTTTCCATTACACTTACCGGCCCGAATTTTAAAGCCTTGTCAGCATCTTTAATCAGTTGCTTATAAGCATCAGCCACCGATTCATCTTTATTATTGATGGCTGTTTTGTTTTTTTCCAAAGCTTTTATATTCAAAGCAAATAACTGTGGTTTACCCGGGCGTTGCCCGATTAACCTTGCCGATTGACAGCTCAGCAAAACAATTGTCATTAAAATAAATAAACTACGGCTCATGATATTTTTCATTATTTGATAAATGCAATCATTTTTTGCAGTTTCACTCCATTACCCCGTATAATAACTACATAATTACCTGAAGGCAAATACTGCGCAGGTACATCTGTACTGATAAAACCAACAGGCATAAACAGGTTCTTTTTAGCAACCGGTCTTCCTGCCATATCATATACAATTATATCACCCAGCACAGGTTCATTACTATACACTCTTACAGTGATATTACCTGCCGCATTTCTCCAGGCATTGATATACTTATCGCCAGTACCTGATAATGGCAAAATAGTTAACCGGCCATTTACATAAATAATATTGTAATTATTGGAAGTTGCTCCTGATAATGTTATTGGATAATAACCCGGTGCTGTTGATGTTGTTGCAATAGTTGAAACAACTGGCGGAGTTAACAGATTGGCAACTGTTTGTCCTAATACAAAACCGGTAAAGGTTGTTGTAAACGGAGGATTAGGCTGACCAACTGTTTTAACAGTATCCAAAGTTCTGATGGTAAGATTGGCCTTATTCACAGTAAGTGTTCTGCTTACAGGAGTTGCAGGGAAATATCCATCATTACCTGCCTGGTTAGCCGTAATGGTAGAAGTACCTGCACCGGTAATGGTGATGGTGCTTCCGCTAATTGTTGCAACCGCCGGATTACTGCTTGTATAAGTTATAGGAATAGTATTGTTGGTACTTGTTGCTCCTGCAGAAAAAGCTGCATTGCCATAAGTTTTTGTTGCAATGGTATTAAATGTTATAGTTTGATTTTGTTTTGGAGTAACAGTCATGATACCATTTACATGTGTGATATTATAATTGGCAGCTGTTGCTCCTGTAACTGTAATCGGGTACATTCCCGGAGGGGAAGCCAATACCGCAGTTGTTGAAATTGTTGGCTGTGTTAATAACACTGCACTTGTTTCGCCCAATACAAAACCTGTGTAAGTAATGGTTAGTGGTGGATTGGCAACCAATTCAAATCTTGATTTGTTATCGGCTGTTATAGTTAATGCTGCTTTGTTTACATCCAATGGTTGATCAACACTGGCTGCAGGATAATTACCATCGGTAGCCTGTGATGCATTGATGGTTGTAGTACCTGTTCCGGTAATATGAATCAATCCACCAACAATTGTAGCAACAAGCGGATTACTGCTTGTGTAAACAATAGGTTGTGTGGTGTTTAAGCTGGTAGCTCCGCCGTTAAAGTCAGCGTCGCCATAAGTTTTAGGCGCTATTGCATTAAATATAAACGGATTCACCTGTGCAATTGCACCTGAACCAATAGGTGTAAAACCGCTAATTGTTGCAATGGCGATATTGGTTACATTATCGGCTGTACCAATAGGCAGATCCCAAGAACTGCCATTGTTTTGTATCAATCCAATTTCGGCATTGGTTAAAGTTGAATAAGTAGAACCTTCCAAAACTCCAGGCCAGTTTATCTGTACGGTTGCATTGCCGGTGCCGACCAACCTGTTTACATTCCAAACCGCATCAACCATTCGTTGTTTCTGAAATGGTGCCATTGGTGTTCCGGTAATCATACCGTTGGTGGTAATGCCGGTGAAAGCAGCTATGGTAAAATCTGATGAGCCTGTTGGAGTAATTGTTACCGGTAAATAATGCGCTGTTGTTCCAACAGGAATTGTTGTAGCAGCAGTTACGCCATCAACCTGTACTATACTTTGTATACCACCTGCTGTATAATCGGTGGCAATATATTTTGCAGCATCAAAAGTTCCGCTGATTGCCGCTCCTGAAAGTATATGCACTGTGTCGGCTGGCCGCAATGTTATTTTAGCATTTACCAGTAAATTATTATTGATGGTTACTCCTTTATTCACAGTTATATCGGCATTTACAGCAACCGATCCTGCATAAATCATATTGCCGGAAGATCCGGTAGTAACTCCAAAAGGCCATGCAGTGACTCCGTTAATTACATAATTAATATTGTCGCCAAATGTTGCGGTGCCCGAAGTGATAACAGTACCTAGTGCCGGATCAAATCCGTTTACATTTGCTGTTTGAAGTGTTGATGCGGTTGTATTTACAGTTAACGCAGTTGCAGTACCTGTTGCAGTTGCTGGGTTTGAAATATAAATTGCATCATCTGCCACTGAAACACTGATGATTGATGTATTTGGTGGTATTCCTGCACCGCTGATTTGTTGTCCGCTTGCAGAAGTACTGATACCACTATGTACTGTAATTACGTAAGATCCGGCTACAGTATTTCCTGCTCCAACTGCAGGTGCGTTAATACCATTGGCATTAAATGAAACAGCACCAGTTACCTGTCTATTGGTAAAATTCATTTTACCATATATGGTTACGTCATTGGTTAGTGCAAGGTTACTGTTCATGGTTACATCAGCATTGTTTGCCACAATCAGGTTTGGTACTCCTATAGTACCTGTTCCTGAAATAGTTTGAGCTGTATTTCCAGCAAAAATCACATCATTGGTGCTGGCAGGATCTGCAGAGAAAGTTCCATTTACTGTAAGGTTTCCCATGATGGCTGTTTGCGCCGAAGTATGTGTAGTGAATGTACAACCTGTATTTACCGTAAGGTTATTGATCCGGTAAATCGGGCCGTCAGCAGCAAGCGTTGAGTTATTCTCGACAATGATATTTCCGAAACTTTTTTTATTGAAGAAAGAACCTGCGCCGATAGCTGCACGATGATGCCAAAAGCTGCCGGGTTTAAAATCTATAGGAGAAAATGTTGAGTTGCTGCCATTAGGGCTATAACCACCTTCGTAATACAAATGGGCACCATCTTCAAATACTACCCATTTTTCGGAAGACTGTGACGAACTGCCAAATGCGTAAGAAGAAGATGATGATGTTATATTAGTTGTAAAAGAAGAGCCGCTGGTAAAGATAAAAGTACCTGGTGAACCGGCAGTTCCATTTTCAAACCTCATTTGCTGAGCAGTTATTAACGATACTGTACCACTAACCCTGCAGGCATCAACGGTAGATTGAAAAGTAAATCTTATACTCCCTGAAGGTGAATTGATCAGAAGTATAGAACCTGCATCAACTACAAAATCTTCACCCAGTTCACCGGCAACGGTAATAGTACTTGTACCGGAAGTGGGACGGAGCATAGTGACGTTCACATTGTTAACAAATTTTACCTGGGCACAGGTAATACCCGAGCTGGCTAAAATAGTTGCAGGCCCTGTTGCGGGTGTTGCTCCTCCCAGGTTTGTTCCGTCAAAGATTAAAACATCCGTTGCCCCGGTTGACGAAGGCCTTGAACTGCCTGAACCATTGATAGCTGTATTCCAGTTAGAGCCGGAATTGATACCGGTTGCAGCTGTGAGTCCTCCTACCCAGTAATAAGTAGTCTGACCGTAGATGAATCCTGTAATGATCATCAGCAACATCGTAAATAAAGATTTTTTCATAATAGTGTGTTTTATAAATTTTGTTTGAATCGTTATGTCTGATTCCTCTGTTTTATTTTTCATTAATAAAGTCTTCTCTCATTGGACTGAATACATCAATCAAAACACCGGCCTCCATACATACCGCACCATGCATTGCGTTGGGCGGAATATAAAAACCGTCACCTGCTGAAAGCACTTTCTTTTCGCCGGCAATCTCCACTTCAAAAACACCTTTTTCAATATGTGTTATCTGCGAATGATAATGCTGATGTAAAGAGCCTACACCGCCCTTATCAAACTCCACTTTAACTACCATCAGGTTATCATCATAACTCATAATCTTTCTTTTAACACCACCACCCATGTCTTCCCAGGGTATGTCTTTGTTTTCGATGAATACTTTTGTTGTTTCAGTTGTTCCCATTGTTGTAGTTTTAATAATTATGCTTTACGTTTCTTTTATTTATAATTTTTCCCATCAAATAAAACAGTAAAAGGCCCCGTCCAGTTTAACCCCCGGGCCATATGTTTCATTTTATCATCTGTACTGTTATTACACTGCGCTATCATTAATTTTTTATCTCCAACCATTATTTCAACAACAGAATAATCATTATCATTCTGCAATAATTTTATCTGTTTAACCGATGGATAGGCATTAGAGGAAAACTCATACACCGGATCAAACTTGCCATGTATTTCAATTACACTGATAAAAGACTGGTCTTTTCCATTCTTGCGAATGATGATTGCCGGTTCGTGCCTTAAATTAAAATCAGGATCATTGGCGCCTGTACGGGTATAAAATATTTCAGCAGTATCCTGTACTAAAGAAGAAATGCTGTAATAAGTATTTTTATTCAGGAATGTTAACTGTACAATAGTATCAACTGCTGCCCCTTCCGCCTCTTTCCATAAATACTGATAACCGTTCTTTTTACCGAGCGGCTCCATTTTTTTAGCATTGGCTTTATACTTTACAGTTGTACTAATTAATGCACCATTGTATTGGAATGGCAAATCGTATTGATGCACTTTATCTGACTGTACATTGAAAATATCAGCAACAATTTTTTTACCGCCCGGCAATTCAAGCATATAAAGTGTGCGTTGCATATGCGTACCTGGGTATGCATTATCTTCTTTTGCGGCTACCACCTGCACTGCAGGATTTGTATAATTACTGAACAGTTTATCTGAATGAAATTTTTCAGCTGTTTCTTCCTTGCCGTTAAAATGACTGGTCTCGTCCATCACAATAGTATTGTGCGCTATTGTTTGCCCGGCATACTTTTTATTTTCGGGCAGATAGCGGCCGCCGTATTTTTGCTCCACACCGATAAAACGTACCGAACCATAATTGGTAATAATTTCGTTGCCTTTATCGTACAACATAATGCCAAGCTTATCGTAGTGCCCATGTGACAAACCATGCGATGTATATTTATACAGTAAGCTGGTCAGATTTTCATCTTTTCCATTTCTGAAAATACTTACACCACCATCTTTTCCATCTACCCCGTCTCCACTTTCAAAAGATTCGTATTTAAAGTAAGCAGGAATGTTTTTGTTTTTTGCAAGTGCAGCAGCAATGGCTGTGCCGCCATTGTTAAGCATTACCCGGTTTTGCTTTTTTGCCACAAACAAAGCATTATCATCGGCTCCATAAATATTCCAGGTAATATTGATAGCCGTAACCAGTTCGTTTGATGTGTAATCTTTTTCTTTTAAAGCATCGTTAAAAGGGAAAAAAGCACCGTCGATATTGGTTTGTTGGAGGCATGTGTTTAAGGCCTTTTGTAAAATTCTGTTGCGATGTTCAAATATTTTTAAAGAAGGGTTACTGTTATTTAAGGCATTGGCAAAAACGATATAAGGCAAAATGGCATAACGGGTATAATAAGGCCCCTCGGTATAATAACCATCTGGTGAAAAAAGATTGTCCATCAAAGCAATAAAACCACGTTTGCCATCTTTTTCGGTTCCTTTCAACGCCATGTCTATATAGTCCTGGTTATTGGTAGCAATACCAATGATACCCACACCGGCAGTAGCCCACACGGCGTGGTTATGTATCAGGTTAAACCAGTCTTTTAATTCGTGGGTAAAGAAATCTACTTCAGGTTTAAATGCACCATCTTCAATTTTTTTTCTTTCGGCAGAGGTAAGCGAATTGTACACCAGGTCGTAAGCCATGCCTGCGTACACCATCCAGTTAGCATCGTTCAAAGCCTGCCAGAAAATGCGGCCGGGTGAACTGCTTGTTGCTTCGGGATGATTTTTTAGTGTTGGATTTAAAGCGGCATATTTCAACATCATAGTCTTAACCAGTATTGCATATTTTGCATCGCCGGTAAGATTGTACAAAATACCACTGTTAAACATCAGTGTGTAATTTGCTTTGTGCTTGTCATGGGTATATCCACCTGCGGGATCTTTCGGAAAAGGAACATCAACATCTTTACCAATCCATTGGTCAACATCTTTCTTTATCTCAGTAAAAGACTGATTGAGCAAAGGATACAGGCTGATATTCTTTTTAACTTCTGCTGCTTCTTTCTTGGTAAAAAAAGTATTGGGATGCTGTGCCTGTACAGACAGGCTAAGCAATAAAAAGCAAAGCAGTGTTAAAAATCTGTTCATCCTTAGCAATCGTTTATATATTTTATGTGCCGTTAAAACACATTGAACTAAAAATCCTGTTTAAACAAAATAAGTTCCACCGTTTATCTCTACACTTTCACCGTTGATGAAAGATGATGAATCGCCGGCAAGGTATAAAACCAGGTCTCCCACTTCCTCTGCCCTGCCCTCTCTACGCAATGG
>JBATAS010000225.1:0-39392 GCA_049661965.1 Ferruginibacter sp.
GAGCAATGGTATTAAAACAAAAAAATATCTATCGCTTAAAAAGGGTGTTTTCACCCAAAAAATAACCACTTTGTGGTATTGTTTAGTTCAAAAAACTGTCTTCTATTTGTTTAATATTTCAAACGTAAGCCTTCTGACAACCACACAAACTTATCAGGCCCGTTTTTAAGACCGAACCTTTTTGAGAACAAAGGGATTTTTCCTTTGTGGATTTTTCTCATGCTTGAACACATCCCCGTCCCGATTCCTCGGGACGGGTCTTTTTTTGAAGCGGAAAACCCTAACTAAGAAAATTGTCAAAAAAATACTAAAATAATTAGTGTTAATAAAATTAAACCGCTATCTTTGGTTCCGAATTTACATTTACAACGCAAAATCAGATACATCAATTAAAAAATTCACAACATGAGCAAGACAGAAAATTTAGAAAAAACAGAAAAATCGGAAAAATTTAAGGCGCTTAAATTAACGATGGATAAAATAGATAAAGACTTTGGAAAGGGTTCGGTAATGATGATGAACGAAAGGGTTGAAGTGGAGCAGGCAGTTATTTCAACAGGATCAATAGGGTTAGATATGGCCCTGGGCATTGGAGGTTTACCCAAAGGGCGTGTTGTTGAAATTTACGGCCCTGAATCAAGTGGTAAAACAACCATTGCCATACATGTAATTGCAGAGGCCCAAAAGAAGGGAGGTATGTGTGCTTTTATAGATGCTGAACATGCATTTGACAGTGTCTATGCAAAGAAGCTTGGCGTTGATATTGATAATCTGTTAATCTCTCAACCGGACTATGGTGAACAGGCTTTGGAAATTGCCGACCGTTTAATTTTATCGGGCGCTTTGGATGTTGTGGTTATAGATTCAGTTGCTGCATTGGTACCTAAAAGTGAGCTTGAAGGAGAAATGGGTGATAGTAAAATGGGACTTCATGCAAGGTTGATGAGCCAGGCTTTAAGAAAGCTGACTGCAACAATCTCTAAAACCAACAGCTGTTGTATTTTTATTAACCAGTTAAGAGAAAAGATTGGTATTATGTTTGGTAACCCCGAAACCACAACCGGTGGTAACGCACTTAAGTTTTATGCATCAGTACGGCTGGATATCCGCCGTATGTCAACTATAAAAGACGGCGATTCTTCTATCGGTAATCATGTAAAAGTGAAAGTAGTTAAAAACAAAGTTGCCCCGCCATTCCGGCAAGCCGAGTTTGATATTATTTATGGAGAAGGAATTTCGAAAGTGGGTGAAATTATTGATATGGGAGTTGAGCTGGGCATTGTACAAAAAAGCGGAAGCTGGTTTAGTTACAATGGTGATAAGCTGGGCCAGGGCCGTGAATCTGTTAAACAGCTTATGATTGATAATCCTGAAATGGCCAATGAAATAGAAGAGCAGATAAGGGTAAAAATAAAAGAAGCTCAGCTGGGCATTTAAATAATTACTTATTGGGTTAGTAAGTATAAAGCTGTTGTATGTAAAAATGCAATAGCTTTTTTTTTCACTTACTTTTGAAGTTTAAAAGATTATTTGAACAGAAAGAACATAGCACACTTTGCATTAGTTTTTGCAAATCTCTTTTTTGCCATTAACCTTTCTGCGGTAAAACATTTAACCAATCTGCAACTGGTAAAACCTTTTGGATTGAATGTAGTAAGGGTTGGCGTAGCTGTATTGTTGTTTTGGATTTTATTTATATGTAAGCCAGTAAACATAAAAATTGAGAAGAAAGACAGACTGCGGCTGCTGTTTTGTGCTGTTACAGGTATTGCCGTTAATCAGTTAATGTTTTTAAAAGGATTATCACTTACCTATCCCATCCATGCTGCGTTACTTTTACTGATTACGCCTATATTAATAGTTTTTATTGCCGCCTGGGTTTTAAAAGAACGGATCGGTTTTTTTAAAATATCAGGATTGACCTTGGGCATAGCAGGTGCTCTTGTTTTAATTTTAGCAAAAGAAGCTGTTGGCAATGCAGATAATATATTGCTGGGAGATGTTTTAATCATTATAAATGCTATCTCGTACACTATATATTTTGTTCTGGTAAAACCATTAATGCTTAAGTATAACCCTGTAGTAATTTTAAGATGGATATTTACAATTGGACTATTGCTGGTGCTTCCTTTTGGATGGACCGAGTTTACAGAAATACCCTGGACAAAATATACTATCCTTGATTTTACGAGTATGGGTCTGATTGTTTTTGCCGGTACATTTTTAGCATATTTATTCAATCTGTACGGGATAAAGACATTAGGGGCGTCAATAGCAGGCTTTTATATTTATACCCAACCGATTTTTGCAGCTTTAATTGCCATGTTGTTTTTGCATGAGCATTTAGCACCTTATAAAATATTGGCGGCTGTATTGATCTTTAGTGGGGTTTACCTGGCGAATAAGCAAATTAAAAAGGGATGATTTACTGGTGATGCAGTTTACTTGCAATAACAATATCTATTTACATTTGTTGTATCGTTTTATCAGCTGTATCAAACTATAGTTACGGTAAGTTAAAAGCTCCCACATAGTTGGAGGGATTTTATTACAATTGCTCATTATATCGTAGAGTTGATTTACATATCCTTTATCTTCAACAACACTAACTTTTGATTTTTCACCACGATACCTTCCCCGGTCCCTTGTATAATTGTCAAGCCCTCCCTGGAAATAATACCGAACCACCAGTTGAACAGGTTTTGGATCGGAAGGGGTTTTATAAAAATAATATTGTGTTTTTAAATTACTTTTTGCAAAATATAAATTTATTTTTTTTGTAGAATAAATTTCGTCCAGCACCATTACAGTATCAATTGTACCTTTCTCAATCCAGTCAATCTCCATGTCATCTAGGTTATCAGAATATGTTTGCAGCTTACAATGGAGCACAACCGTCCCTTTGTAATCACTGCTTTTTATCTGTGAAACATCATCGGCTTTTATTTCAACAGGATTTTCATTATCTACATAAAAGGCCTTGCCTTGTAAGGTAATCTTACCCCTGATAGTATCCCCATCATTTTTAACTAAATACTCTTCTTTTTGGCAAAAGCCATTAAAAGAAATACAGATTGCAGCTATAAATAATATTGCTTTCATTAAAGTTGGTTTAGTAATTATAGTTAGTGCTTCCTTAAAATAAACTCATAGCAACACAAAATGTTTTGCACATATTTAAAATCATTCTGTTTCGGCTAACAGTATTATAAACGAATTATTTACTGATTTGGTTGTGCAATTGCAAAAATAGCTACAAAACAGAGCCTACAAAGTATTACAGACAGTCTATTTTTTGGGGAAATCAAAAAATAATAAGGTTTTATCCGTTTTATCAAAATCTGACCACCGGGCGATTAAAGATTCTACGGCAAAAACACCACAGGTGGGCATATTGTCAATTTGTGTTTTGGTATGCATCCTGTTTACAAAATGAGTAATCCCAGGATTGTGTGAAAAAATCGCTATACTATTTAACGTGTCGGGCAATGCAGAAATAACTTCATAAAACACTTCTGCGGAAGCATGGTATAATGCAGAAATCAAAACAACTTCATCCTTTGCTTTTCCGAAAGCATCGTTAAAGTACTCTGCAGTCTTTTTTGCTCTTTTTGCAGGGCTGGATATAAAAGCATCAATTGAAATCTTCTTTTCCATCAGGCGTTTTGCCATTAAGCTGGCATCTGATTTTCCCCGTTCATTAAGCGGACGGTCAAAATCGTTACCGAAAAAGCTTTGATCGCTTTTAGCATGCCGTATAATAAAAAGCTTTTTCAAAATGGCTGTTTTTATAAAAGTAAAAAAAAATAATCAACATTGTCTCAGTTGAAATATTATTTCACAACTTTACACTTCAAAACCTGTTATGAAAAAAATCAGCTTTCACCGATTCTTTTATTTTTTTGCTGTATTATGTTGCCTGTCCTGTGCATCTGTTAAACAATCAACCAGTCTTGTTAATGAAATAAGGAGTTTAAAATTTATAAATGTTTATACCATTCCTTTTAACCTTCAATATAAAAACACAACAACTGGGGGTTTATCGGGTATTGACTATGATGTAAAAAATAATTTGTATTACCTGATATGTGATGATAGGAGTGACAAAAACCCGGCACGTTTTTATACTGCTAAAATATTTTTAACTGAAAAAGGCATAAACAGCCTTGTCTTTACTGATGTAAAGTATATGTTGATGCCCGATGGAAAAACCTATCCCGACAGCCGGCAGAACCGTTATCAAACGCCTGATCCGGAAGCTATGCGGTATAACCCCACAACAAATCAGTTGGTATGGAGCAGCGAAGGAGAAAGAAGTATAAAGCCAAAAGATACAACACTTACCAATCCTGCAGTTACATCTATAAATACCAATGGAGGTTTTATAGACAGTTTTTTTATGCCTGCAAATATGAACATGAATGCTACAGAAAAAGGGCCAAGGCAAAACGGAGTTTTTGAGGGGATGACATTTGCTGATAACTATACCTCGCTTTTTGTAAGTGTTGAAGAGCCATTGTATGAAGACGGGCCGAGAGCTGACATTATTGACAAAAATTCTTTTATAAGAATTTTAAAATTTGATATAGCTACCAGGAAAAACACTGCTCAGTACGCTTATAAATTGGAGCCGGTTGCCCATACATCTACGCCCGAAAATGCTTTTAAAATTAATGGCGTGCCGGATATCCTCAGTATCGGAAACAATAAACTACTTGTACTGGAAAGATCGTTTTCAACCGGAAGGCTGCCTTGTACAATTAAATTGTTTATAACCGAACTTGATACAGCAACCGATATAACAAACATTAGCCTTGCTAACAATAAAAATTTCAGACCTGTGAAAAAAACATTGCTCTTAAATATGGATGAGCTTGGTATTTATACCGATAATATTGAAGGCCTAACATTTGGTCCGGTTTTACCCAACGGCCACAGAACATTGTTATTTATATCCGACAATAACTTTTCTCCATTACAAAAAACACAGCTGTTGCTTTTTGAAGTTTTAAAATAAACTTTAGTAAAGTTGTTTAGCTTTGATTACAATTTTTTGACATGATATATAAGCAGATTAAGAAAATAATATTATTTGGATTGTTTCTATCCCTTTCATTCTGTAGCATGGCCTGGGGTGTTTTGGGTCATCGCATAATAGGACAAATTGCCGACTCCTATCTTACTAAAAACGCAAAAAAAGAAATATTTAAGATCCTGGGTAATGAATCAATTGCTATAGCCAGCAACTGGCCCGACTTTATTAAGTCTGATCCGTCATACAACTATCTTAACTCCTGGCACTATATTAATTTAAAAGCGGGGCTTTCGGAACAGGAAGTAAAATCTTACTTAGCGATAGATACTATTACAGATGCATACACCAAAATAAACTGGCTTACGGTCCAGTTAAAAGACAAAACTCTTGAACAGGAAAAAAAAGTGCTGTACCTACGGCTGCTGATACATATTGCCGGCGATATTCATCAGCCTATGCATACGGGCAGGTATGAAGATTTGGGAGGAAACCGGATACGGTTAACATGGTTTAAAGATTCGCTTAACCTTCACCAGTTATGGGACGAAAGGCTGATAAATTTTCAGCAGTTAAGTTATAGTGAGTATGCAACAGCCATTAACTTTACTACCAAAGAACAACGAAAATTATGGGAAGCCGAACCTGTCAGTGACTGGGTGTGGCAATCGTACCAGCATGCCGAAAAAATTTATGCTGATATTAAACCAAATGACAGACTTGGCTACCAGTATAACTTTAAATATGTAGAAATTTTAAATCAGCAATTACTTAAAGGAGGGGTTCACTTAGCAGGCTTGCTTAATGAGATCTTTAGATAAAATACATCAAGTTAAGTCAGTTTCTACTTTTAAAAACTGACCTAACCTGTTCTGGCAGATTATTCGTGATTGTCTCCTTGGCATTATTCAATAAATTCCTTTATTATCTTTACCGCATGGCAGAAGACTTAACAATCATAAGTGGCAGCAAGGCCGAAATCTATCAATCTTTAATTCCGCAAATTAAAGGTTTGCTTGATGGCGAGCCCGATCTTATCGCTAACATGGCCAATGTTGGGGCCGCACTAAAAGAGCAGTTTGGCTGGTTATGGGTAGGGTTCTATTTGGTAAAACCCAATTCCATAAATATAGATGAAGAAGAGTTGGTTCTTGGCCCATTCCAGGGACCCGTAGCCTGTACAAGAATTAAAAAAGGAAGAGGTGTATGTGGTGTGGCATGGCAGAAAGCTGAAACTTTAATAGTGGCAGATGTTGAAAAATTTCCCGGCCATATTGCCTGCAGCAGTTTATCTAAATCCGAAATTGTATTGCCGCTCATTAAAGATGGTAAAGTGATTGCTGTTTTGGATGTTGACAGCGATAAGCTTGATCAGTTTGATGAAACAGATAAAAAATATTTAGAGGAAATTATCCTGACAATACCTCTTTAGGATTTGGGCTCATTATCCTTCCATCCCCACAAATACCGGCAGGCATAGGTTCTGTACGGGCTCCATTTTTTTGAAACAGTAAGCATTTTTTCTTTCATCGCTTTTTTATCCGTTGCGTCAATCTTGTACAATTTACAAATAGCCTGTTGTATACCCAGGTCGTCAACAGCAAAAACATCTTCCCGGCCTAAAGTAAACATCAGTATCATCTCCACCGTCCATTGGCCCACTCCTTTTATCTGGGTAAGATATTTTATCACTTCTTCATTACTCATTTTATAAAGCTGTGTATCAGTTATCTTTTCTTCAATAAAAAAATTGCAGACATTCAATACGTAATTTGCTTTGGCATTGCTCAAACCAATTGCTCTCAATGTTTCAAAAGGCGTAGCAGCAATTTCTGCTTCCGATGGATTTTTAGTTTTGTACAGCGCCAGAAACCGTCTTTGAAAAACATCAGCCACTTTAGTACTCAACTGCTGGCTCATGATGGAGTTGCACAAATGCAGGTAAACGTTTTTACGTTTTACCAATACAAATGGTTCCTGCAGCTCAAGAATTTTTTTGAACTTTTTATCTTTAGAGAGGTGATGTATATGTTCCATAACGTTAACCACAAAGGCTCCAAGACACTAGCTTTCACAAAAGAAGTCTTAGTGTCTTAGCGGTTTAAAAAATTATACCAGATCCCAGCTCATTTCTCCGCCTTTCTCATCTTTCAGATTAATTCCTGCCGAGGTAAGTTGATTTCTGATTTTATCGCTGGTTGCAAAATCTCTTTTAGCTTTCGCCTCTTTTCTTATCTCTATCAGTAAATCCATCACACTGTTTAACACTTCGTTATTTGCAGCATCGTTCTTCAGTCCAAAAATATCCTCCAGGTAAGCTTTGAATTTTTGCTGCAGTAACGCTAATGTTGCTGCAGATACTGCATCAATATTTATCAGTTCGTCCTTTATCGAATTAATAACCGGCACCAGTTCAAACATACTGCCTAATACTTTTGCTGTGTTAAAATCGTCATTCATAAACTCATCAAATTCGCTGATGAGTTTATTCACCTTTACATCCAGCTCAGCATCAGTCGCCAACTGTCCGTCGTTAACAGCCAACTGCTTCAGCACTTCATAAGCATCCCACAATCTCTTCAATCCTTTTTCCGAAGCCTGTAAAGCCTCATTGCTAAAATCAAGTGTACTGCGGTAATGCGTTTGCAGCATAAAGAAACGCACCGTCATGGGCGCATACGCTTTCTCTAAAAGCGGATGGCTGCCGGTAAATAATTCTTCTGGTAAAAATCCATTGCCTAAAGATTTACTCATGCGGGTTCCGTTAACGGTAAGCATATTGGTATGCATCCAGTAATTGGCCGGACTCGTATGATAGCAGGCCTGGCTCTGTGCAATCTCATTGGTATGATGCGTTGCAACAAGGTCCATTCCGCCGCCATGTATATCAAACTTCTTCCCTAAATATTTTTCGCTCATGGCCGAGCATTCAATATGCCAGCCCGGAAAACCCATACCCCAGGGGCTTGGCCATTGCATTAAATGTTCTGGCTTTGCTTTTATCCATAAAGCAAAATCAAGGCGGCCACGCTTTTCGTCCTGTCCGCCCAATTCTCTTGTTCCCTCTAACAGGTCATCCATTTTACGGTTGGTTAAAATACCATAAGGTTGTTCCTTATTATATTTTTCAACATCAAAATAAACTGTGCCGTTCACTTCGTAAGCATACCCATTGGCAATGATCTGTTTTGCAATTTCTATTTGTTCCGCAATATGACCTGTTGCAGTTGGCTCTATTGATGGTGGCAGATTATTAAGCAACTGCATTACATGGCGAAAACCCAGGGTATATTTCTGAACAATCTCCATCGGCTCAATCTTTAACAGCCTCGCCAGCTTGCTAAATTTATCATCACCCTCATCACGGTCACCTTCCAGGTGTCCGGCATCCGTTATATTACGCACATAGCGAACCTTGTAGCCCAGATAAACCAGGTAGCGGTAAATAATATCAAACGAAATAAAAGTGCGGCAGTTGCCCAGGTGTACATCGCTGTAAACCGTTGGGCCGCACACGTACATGCCCACATGGCCCTGAGTAATGGGCGTAAAAATTTCTTTCTCTCTTGATAGTGTATTGTATATTTTTAAAGACATGTTTTTTATTTTGGTACAAACATTTGTAATTCTAATCATCATCGTTGTGTCACTCACTTGTACAGTTTCAGCAACGGGCAACAATAAAAACGAACAATATTTTTTGTAAAGATATTAAGCTATGCCGCAAGGGCAACAGAAAAGTTGATATGTAGTATAAATTTTCATGCAGATTGCTAAGGTATTACTTTTTACGCATTTCAACATCAGCAATAATAGGAAAGTGATCGCTCAGCTTTTTTTTGATGGTAAGAAATTGCTTTACTTCCATTTTCTTATCAACAAAAATATTATCAATCCGCAATACCGGCGATATTCCGCTGAATGTACGGCCCAAACCGCCGCCCTTTTCAACAAAGGCATTATTTAAACCCTTACCGATTGTATGATAGGAATAACTGTTGGGCACATCATTAAAGTCTCCGCTGATAATAACCGGGTACGGGCTTTTTTCAATCTCAGCACTAATCCTGTCGGCTTGTATCTGTCTTTTTAAAAAACCTGTTTTAAATTTTCCGATTATGTTTTTCGACTCTTTTATGGCATCCTTATCTTCTGCAGTGGGTTTGTCAATATATTTTAAATTGGCCCGGCTAAACCGCAACGATTGCAGGTGAATATTAAAAACCCGGATGGTGTCATCGCCTTTTACAATATCCACATATTGAAATATGGAGTTATAATCCCGGGGAAACCAACTGACTGTTTGCTTATTGATGATTGGATATTTTGAAAAAATGATGATACCGAAATGAGCATAGCCCCAAAAATCTTCTTTACTGTTGTACGAATAAAAATAATTTTTGAACCGGAGTTTCTCTAAAAATTCATCAACATGTCCATGATCTTTTACAGCGCTGTCCTCGGCAACCATTTCCTGAAAGCAGGCAATATCAGGCTCATATTCGTTAATGATATCAAACATCTGTTTTTTTACAGCAGGGTGTTTCTCATCACCCATTACATTAAACTGCGCTACGTTCCAGGTCATCACCCGTATATCATTAACGGGTTTTTGTTTAATAAAATTATGCGATAGTCTTACAGGCAAAATATTGCTGACAGGCTTGTAAGCTGCCAGCACAGCCACAACAGAAACAAGTGCCAGCCTGGGTTTTACAAATAACCAGAAAAAAATAAACAGCAGCAATATCAGCAAAAAATAAAATGTGGTAAGTGTAAGAAAACCGATTGGCCAGAAGTACCGGGGACTGAACAGGTAACCATAACTACCCAGTAAAAAAAGTATTGCCGCTATAATATTAACGACAATAAAAAAACGTTTTGTCAGCCGGCGGAAAAAACTTTTTGACATGGCATAAAGATAATGCTATCAGTTATAACAGTATGTGAAAGTGCGCCACTTAATCTTCGCTGGCTTTTTTTAAAATTTCTTTTTCTTCTTTGGTAAGGTGGTTATATCCTTTCTGATTAATCTTATCCAGTATTTCATCAACCCGCTGCTCTGTAACATTAGAGGTTTTATTATATGGGCTTCTGTTGCCGGTGTTATAAAAAACTTTTTCTTTTACTGAATTACGTTCTTTGTTTTTATCCGGGTTAAACAGGTTTATAAACCAGTTATACAAATTATTCATCCAGGCGCTTCCGTCAATTCTGTTTTGCAATAAATAAACAAATAAAAAACCCGCAGCTGCGCCGCCAATATGAGCTGTTACTACAGCTCCCGGTTGCTCTGCAACACCGGCCAGATCAACAGCAAAATAAATAATGGTAAGCACCCAAAGGGGAATACCGCCCCGTATATGCTTGAAAAACCGATAGTTTGGCGCAATCAGCGTTGCAGCAGCAGCCACGGCCATTACCGAAGCATTGGCTCCTATTAAACCTATGCTGTTTATAATTGCTTTGTTGGAAGGAATTAAATAAGCGGCGGCAATAAAAAATAAAGCAGCAGCAAAGCCACCATATAAATAAACAGGTATTAGTTTTTTATTGCCGGTTAGATTTTGAAGAATAGACCCAAAAGCCCAAAGCCACAGCATATTACTAAGGCCCCTGAAAGCTTCCAGTTCGCTGAACATAAATGTTAAAAAAGTCCAGGGGCGGTTTCCCAGCTTACTAATATCGGCAGGCAATTGAAACCATGGAATCACATCAGTTTTAAAAACAGAGTCGGAGTTATCGCTTGCCGAAATGGCAGCCTTAACGGTGAGTAATATTAAAAAGAAAACCACATTAAAAACAAATAACCACATCAACGCATTATTGGGCTGCCCCAATGTAAACCGTTGCCTTTTTATTTTATAATCAATATATCTATCTGATTCGCCCATGTTGTAAGTGGCTTTAACTGTAAAATTACAAACAGTTAAAACACAGAAATGTTAGTATTAATAGAACGTTTTTTTATTGGTTTTGTTCCAATATATAACCAGTATAAAGCCCATTACCAACCCGCCCAAATGTGCAAAGTGTGCAATATTGCTTCCCGAAGGATAAACTCCGCCAAAAAGATCAAATGCCGCCATGATAGCAACAGCATATTTTGCTTTTACCGGCATAGGTATAGGAAAAATGATCAGTTCGGTATTAGGAAACAGGTAAGCAAACGCCGCAAATAGCCCCATGATGGCACCTGAAGCACCTACGGCCGGAGAATTCTCAAGGGCTAAGTGTGCAACGCCAGCCGCCAAACCACATGCAAAATAAAAGATCAAAAACTTTTTTGGCCCCCAGGCCTTTTCCAGCAGCGAACCAAACATCCACAAAACAAACATGTTAAAAAACAAATGGAAAAATCCGCCATGCGCAAACATGTGCGTTACCAGTTGGTAGGGTTCAAAATAAGAAGTTTGGTAAGGGTAAAGCGCAATCTTGCTGGTTATTTTCTGATCAAGTATTGTTGAAGGGTTGGAGCCATCAAACAATGCCTGTACTAAATATACCAGTGCATTAATGATAATTAAATTCAACACTACGGGTGTTGTACGCTGAAATCTGTTTCCGTAATTATTAAAAGCCATTCTTTCGTTTTCATGCAATTTCGGTATAGTAATTGGATTTATTAAATTTGTATTACAAAAGGTTTTTGAAATTTTCCTGATTTCAAAAAAATCGAATTAGCTGCAATAGCCGGAAACACTGATAATTCAATAATTTAATGTACTGATCAGATATGAATTTTAACCTTTTGCTTTCTAATATATCAAAACATATTTCTTTAACCAGCGAAGAAACAGATTTTTTTACCTCTCTTATACAATTGAAATCTTTAGCCAAAGGCGAGTTTTTACTGCGTGAAGGAGATGTATGTAAATATGAAACTTTTGTAACAAAAGGCTGTTTAAAAAACTATGTAGTAGATGAAAACGGTTTTGAACATGTTCTTGATTTTTTAATTGAAGAGTGGTGGGCAAATGACTTATACAGCCTGTTTACACAAACAGCATCAAAATCGAATATTAAAGCAATAGAAAACTCAGAAGTATTACAAATAAGCAAACCCGATTTGGAAATATTGTACCAAAAAATTCCGAAGTTCGAACGGTTTTTCCGGATACTTTTTCAAAACGCATACATTACACAAAGAGAACAAATCAATTTAACCATATCTGCCACCGCCGAAGAAAGGTATCTTTTATTTATACAGAAAAAGCCTTATTCCGTTAAGCGCTTTTCTCAGAAGGATATTGCCTCTTACCTTGGTGTTACCCCTCAGTTTTTAAGTGCCTTAAAGAAAAAATTAAGCCATGTTAATGTAGATTAACTTTTTAGTCGTTTTAATTCATTTGTTTTACAACATCAGTTTAAAAACAAAATAAAATGACTAAATTAAAATTAGACAACGCACAAAAAATTACACTTGAACTCTTTGAAGCAGTTGAAAAAAACAATCTAATTATTGCCGGCAAATCAGAAGCACAACTTTCTTTAGAAGTCTGTAACCTGGCTTTAGAAAAATTTGGTATTGAAAACCACTGGCACAAAAAAATTGTGAGGGCAGGTAAAAACACTTTGTGCATTTATCCTGATAACCCGCCCGATAGACTAATACAGAGTGACGACATTGTGGTTTTGGATTTTGGGCCAATTGTAGATGGATATGAAGCCGATTTGGGCAGAACTTATGTAATTGGCAGCAACGTAAAAAAATTGAAAATTAAAGGAGATGTTGAAAATGCCTGGTACGAAATACAGGCCTGGTTTAAAAACCAAACATCCTTAAAATCATCTGAGCTGTTTCAATATGCTGTTGAGAAAGCAACGGAATATGGTTACACATTTGGCGGCGAAATTGCCGGGCACATTGTAGGTAAGTTTCCCCACGAACAACCGTTAAATCCAAAAAGTCTGGAATTGGATATACATCCCGAAAATCACAATGATATTTTTTTACTGGATGCAAACGGAGATAAAAGGCACTGGATCTTAGAGCTGCTTTTTATTGATAAGAACAATCAGATAGGTGGCTATTTTGAGCAATTACTTTAATATTCCTAACAAATGCAAATTACTATTAAAGATAAACCGGCATTAATCCTGATAGATATTCAAAAAGGGTTTGATGATATTGAATATTGGGGAGGACAAAGAAATAATTCCGATGCAGAACAAAAAGCAAGTGAACTTTTGGCATTCTGGAGAGAAAATAATCTTCCTGTATTTCATATTAAGCATTGTTCAACTAATCCACTATCATTATTAAATACTACAAACAAAGGAAATGAATTTAAAGATCTGGTAAAGCCCCTTGACAGCGAACCTGTAGTAAATAAGAATGTAAATAGTGCTTTTATCGGCACCACCCTGAAAGAAAAGCTTGATGTTGCACAAATAACAAAACTTGTTATCGTTGGTTTAACAACCGACCATTGTGTTTCAACAACGGCAAGAATGGCTGGGAACCTGGGCTTTGAAACCTTTATTGTTTCTGACGCAACCGCAACTTTTAATAAAAGAGGGTTAGCTGGCGAAAACTATACAGCTGAACTTATTCACGAAACTGCGCTTGCCAGTTTGAATGAAGAGTTTGCAACGGTTGTGACTACAGCATTTTTAAAACAGGCTTTTATTTAAGCTTAAGTAGTACCACGCACTCTATATGATGTGTGTGCGGAAACATATCTACCGGCTGAACTTTTTCTATCGAATATTTTTCACTTAGTAAGCCCAGATCCCTGGCCTGTGTGGCCGTGTTGCAGCTTACATACACAATTTTAGGCGCTGCCATTTCCAGCAATTTATTTACCAGTTTTTCATGCATACCGGCACGTGGCGGATCGGTAATGATCACATCGGGCCTGCCGTGTACAGCAAAGAATTCATCGTTACATATTTTGATCACATCCCCTGCAAAAAATTCAGCATGATTGATATTGTTCAATGCGGCATTCTCTTTTGCATCGGTAATAGCATCTTCTATTACTTCAACGCCAATTATTTTTTTTGAGCCCTTACTTACAAAGATGCCGATGCTTCCCGTACCACAATATAGATCATACACAATTTCATTGCCCGTAAGTCCAGCAAATTCACGTGTAACAGAATATAATTTTTCAGCCTGCCTGGTATTGGTTTGAAAAAATGATTTGGGCGAAATTTTAAATTCAAAGCCTTCAAGCTTTTCCATAACAAAGCCTTTCCCAAAATAAACCTGCGGCGTTAAATCATAAATACTGTCGTTCCATTTAGGATTGATGGTATACAGTAAAGTTGTTATTGAAGGAACCTGTTGTAACAGATGATCAAAAAGTTTTTTTCTGTCTGCTTCTTCATCATGGTTTAAACAGATATTCACCATCAGCTCGCCGGTACTGCAAAGCCGTATGATAATATTACGCAGCCAGCCGGTATGTTCTCTTATATCGTAAAACGAAAAATTATTTTCTTTGGCAAACGAGCGAACCGTATTCCTGATTTTGTTATTCACGTCGTCCATCAGATAACATTCATCAATATCAATTACTTTATCAAAAATCCGGGGAACATGAAAACCCAAAGCCCCTTCCTGAACCGGGTTTTCTGTTTCAATCTCCTCGGGCAATAAATATCTTTTATTACTGAATGTAAACTCCAGCTTGTTTCTGTAGTGTGCTGTTTCATCTCCCCCAATAATGGGCATTATTTCCGGCAGATCAACTTTACCAATGCGCCGCAGGTTTTGCTCCACTTCCTGCTGTTTGTATTCCAACTGCTTTTCGTAAGGCAGCATTTGCCATTTGCAACCGCCACAAATACCAAAATGCTTACAAAATGGCATAACTCTTTCTTTTGAAGGCTCCTTAATTCTTAAAACCCTGCCTTCGGCCCAGTCTTTTTTATTTTTTACCAATATAACATCCGCCACATCGCCCGGTACAGCACCCGATATAAAAATGGCCTTCCCATCAAGTTTTGCCAATGCCTTGCCTTCGGCTGCATAACCGGTAATCAAGAGATCTTCCAGTATTATCTTCTTATTTTTTTTTCTCACAGCAGCAAAAATACCGTTTATCTCATCAATATGGTTTTGTTAACGATTTGTAATTGTTAAGTTGACGGGCAACAGCCACATGCACATAAACCAACGATTTTAAATACATTTGCTATCCTTAAACAATGATGAAAAAATACTTAGTTTTCTTTTTTGCTGCTTTATCCTCCGCTGCCTGTTTTGCCCAGGGTTACCAGGTAACCTTAAAAACCACAGGCTATAAAAGCGGAATTTCGTACCTGACCTATTATATGGGCAGCAATTTTAATGTTGCCGATTCGGCCGCTATAAGTAATGAAGGAGTTGCGGTTTTTAAAGGAACCTCAAAATTGCCTCCAGGTATTTACGCTATTTTTTTTCCGGGTAAAACATTAAGAACGGAATTCCTGGTTGGCTCCGAACAGGTTATCTCTGTATCTGCCGATACTTCTGACCTGGTTAATAAAACCATCATCACAGGATCAAAAGAAAATGTTTTATACGATCAATATCAAAAATTTGCCGCTTCAAAAGGGAGGCTTATACAACAGGAACGAAGAGCTTATATGGCTTCTGTTACCCAGGAGGATTCGTTGTTGCATGAAAAAAATTATACGAACTATAATAACGAACTGAATGCATACCGGGAAGCTGTTATCAAAAACCACCCTGCATCTATGATGGCTGCGTTGTTAAATGCTATGAGGGAGCCGGTTTATCCTTATAAAGTTCCGTTAACCAGGCAAGACTCGGTAGATAATTACAACGAATATAAAAAACACTATTGGGACGGCGTTACATTTATGGATGACAGGATCATCCGCACGCCTTTCTTTATAAAAAAACTGGAGCGTTATTATCGTGAGGTTATTTCTCCCGATCCGGATTCAATCATAAAAGATGTTGATTATAAATTATTGCTGGCCAGATCGGCTCCGGAGATGTATAAATTTTTACTGAACTGGATCACCGATGAATTCATCAACCCAAAATATATGGGGCAGGATGCGGTATTTGTTCACCTGTTTGAAAAATACCACAGCAAAGGGTTAAGCAACTGGCTTAACGAAAAACAAATGGAATCCATAAGCCGCCGTGCCTATATGCTTATGGCAAACCTTATCGGCGAAAAGGCTGCTGAGCTTGATATGCTGAATACCGAAGACAAGCCCGTATCCTTATATGGTTTAGATGCTGATTATACAATTATTTGTTTTTGGGACCCTAATTGCGGTCATTGCAAAGAGGAAATACCCAGGCTCGATTCGATTTACCGGGCAAGCTGGAAGAACCACAATGTGAAAGTTTTTGCTGTGCTCACGCCCGATAATAAAAAAGATATAAAACCCGAATGGGTAAAATTTATAAACGATCATAACCTTGGCGGCTGGACCCATGCTTATAAAACCAAAGAAATGGAAGATGCTGATTACGCATCACAAAGGCCGGGCTTTCGCCAGTTATACGATATTACTGTAACCCCAACCACATATTTGCTTGATAAAGAAAAGCGCATAATTGGTAAAAAGCTTACCCTGCTGCAGTTAAATGAATTGCTGCAGGTAAAATGGAGCGCTGCTCCGGCTAACTAAAATAAACGGCTGATGAAAAAAATATTTTTCCTGTTTGCATTTGCTTGCATTGCGGGCCCGGTTTTTTCTCAAACCTTATTTACTTATGGCAGTACTGCTGTTGATAAGGCTGAATTTATTAGAGCCTACAATAAAAACAAAACCCCGGTAGAGGATAAAGAGAAAGCTTTACGTGAATACCTCGATCTCTACATAAAATTCAAGCTGAAGGTTAAAGCTGCCACGGAATTGAGGCTTGATACATTAGCACAGCTTCAATACGATGCTCAAAGTTTCAGAACCCAGATAGAAGAAACTTATTTAAATAACGACAAAGCTGTTGATGATTTATTTGATGAAGCATTTAACCGTAGCCAGAAAGATCTGCATGTGCTTCATTTTTTTGTGCCTGTACAGAAAATCATGAGCCCCGACGACAGCTTAAAAGCTTATAAAACGATACAGGCCGCATACAATGTTTTAAACAGCGGCAAGGCCATATCAGAAAATATAGTTAATGGTACGATAAAGGTTAACCAGTCTGATTTAGGATTTATTACTGTTTTTACATTGCCTTACGAATACGAAACTATTATTTACAATTTAAAACCAGGGCAAACCAGTAAGCCTTACAGGACAAAAAATGGCTGGCATCTTTTTAAATTAACTGAAGAAAGAAAAGCCGTTGGCAAATGGAAAATTGCACAGATATTAATTGCTGTTCCACCAAACTCAACCGAAGCCGAGAAGAAATTATTTGAAGCCAGGACCGATTCGGTTTATCAGCTGCTTGCTAAAGGTATAGAGTTTGGCAAACTGGCCAGGCAGTTCAGCGATGATAAGTTAACGTACGGAAATAATGGAGAGCTGGCTGAATTTGGCTCAGGAAAATATAATATTGATTTTGAAAACGAAGTTTTTAAACTTAAGAAAGATGGAGAAATAAGTAAACCGTTTTTATCTCCTTATGGGCATCATATTTTAAAAAGAATATCACAAACCCCGATAGCATCCAGCAAAGCTGATAAGGCTTACGAATTTGAATTAAGGCAAAAAATACAGCAGGACAGCAGGATAAACATAGCAAAGGATATGTTTGTAAAAGAAGTTTTAAAACAGGTGAATTATAAAAAAGTGAATTCAGTTTCAGATGCCGATCTGTTTCGTTATGCCGATAGTGTTATAGCCAACCCGAAATCAGAAACAGGTAATGTTGCAGCTTATCCAATCAGTAATAAAACACTTTCAACTTTTGCAAAAACAAAACTAACGGGTAAGGATTGGCTTGACTTTATACGCACTTATAAAGGATCGGGAGAATTATACAAGGGTGAAGATAATGCAGCTTTGTATGAAAAGTTTACTACAACTTCGGTAATAAATTATTATAAAAACCATCTGGAAGATTATAATACAGAATTCCGCTACCAGATGGACGAGTTTAAAGATGGTAATGTTTTGTTTGAAATAATGGAAAGAAATATATGGGGAAAAGCTGCCAGTGATAATGCCGGCCTGCAAAAACAGTATAATGACAATAAAAGCAATTACCTGTGGCAGGAAAGTGCAGATATTATTTTATTTAACTGTGCCGGCAAAACCATTGCTGATAAAGCAGTAGCTGATTTACAAAAAGGAACCCACTGGAAAAAGATAGCCGAAACAGCAAACAATAATATACAGGCCGACTCGGGTCGCTTTGAGTTGTTACAGTTACCAATAGCCGTTGACCCAGCGTTGCAGAATGGCGCAATTTCTCAGCCTGTGGCAAACCCCGCAGATGGAACTGTTAATTTCATAAAATTAATTTATCGCTACAACGCCGGTTTGCAAAGAAGCTTTGATGAAGCAAGGGGCCTGGTGATTAATGATTATCAAAACATGCTGGAAGAAAACTGGATTACCGAATTAAAAAAGAAATATCCGGTTAAAATAAACGAATCTGTTTTTAAGTCGTTACTGAAATAATGACATTATTATTACCTGTTAAAGCCTGTTAACAAAACCTGTTGGCAGGCTTTTTGCGTAACTGGATTTTAGAAATAATAAAAGGCTTATTAAATGAACACCCGCATTCTCTTTGGCCTTAATTGATTAACTAAAAAAACAACTATGAAAAAGTTATTATTAGGTACATTTTTATTAACAACAATAACATTCAGCAGCAGGGCACAAATCTATATACAGGGTGGTTTAAACCTGGCCAATATCACAAAAACCAGCGACGGTCAAACATCAGATAACAATATTCTTCCATCATTTAATGTAGGTTTTTTGGGCAGGCTTGATTTATCGCCGGTATTCGATCTTGAATCTGGTTTGCTGTTGACCGGCCATGGTTCAAAAGCCGAATCATATTTTAATGGCGGCGCTGATTATGTAAAATCAAAATTCAGCCCATTGTACCTGCAGGTTCCTTTAAATGCTGTTGTAAAAATTCCCCTGGAAAAAGAAAGCAATATTTTTTTTAACGCAGGTCCTTATGTTGCTATGGGTATCGGCGGCAAATCGAAGCAGGAAGCAAAGTTCGGCCCCCTTACGTCATCCTCAACCGAAACTATTAAGTTCAGCAACGATGATCCTTTTACATCGCAGCAGGAAGATGCTGGCTATGATAAACTAAAACGTTTTGATTATGGTTTGAATTTTGGTGCAGGGGTTGGATTTAAACATGTAATACTTAAAGTAAATTATGGCCTTGGTCTTGCAAAAATAAATTCAACAGCAAATAACAATGATTACGACGATAAAAACAAGTATCGTACCCTGAGTTTTTCGGTGGGCATACCGCTTGGAAAATAACTGATTAATGCCTGCTGTAAACTAAAAGACCTACAAGATATTAATAGCAATCTGCCTGTTGCATCATCAGTTTTCAGTCAAAGCTTTTTATTTATTATTTTCACCAATTAAAGAAAGTAATAAATAGCGATGCCCATCATACAAAGTATATCCAGGTTTTTGCAGTCGGTACAACAACCGTTTGTTTTGTTGGGGCACATAAGCCATCAAAAAAAATTCATTAAAAAAAACATCGGCCCGCTTTTAGCCGAAGCAAAAAATGCAGCAGATGGAAGCCTTGATGAAACCGATTATAAAAAAATAACCGGTTATTACGGATTGGCAGTGCCTGCTGTTTTAGGTGAGGCATTTTGTGCACTGCACGGAACTGAAATGACAAAGAAGGAAAGACTTGCCAGTACCTGTCAGGGCGCCATGACCGGGCTTGGTGATGATTTTTTTGATAAACAAAGATTATCGGAACAGGGTGTAAAAGATTTTATTGAAAAGCCCGAAGCTTTCGCCGGCAAGAGCGCCAGTGAAAAACTTTTCCTTTATTTCTATAAGTCGGCCTTAACCAATGCCCCACAAGCTGTACAAATGCAACAGCAGATATACAAAGTTTTTCAGGCACAATTGCTGAGCAAACAGCAGGATTTACCTGGTTTGTCTTATGAAGTACTGAAAGATATTACCATCCGTAAAGGAGCCGAGTCTTTGTTGTATTACAGAACCGCTTTTGAGCATCCTGTAAAACCCGGCGAGGAAAAAATGCTTTACAGCCTTGGCGGCCTCATGCAGTTAAGCAACGATATATTTGATGTATATAAAGATTATAAAAACGGGGTAATCACTTTAATAACTTCTGCAACAACAATAAAAGAATTAAGGTTTTATTACTCCGCAGTTTTACAAATGGGTGTTGAAGCTGCTTTACGTTCAGGTTATCCAAAAAATAATGTGCGGAAATTTCTGGGCCTTATCTCTATCGGTATTTTCAGCCGCTGCTATGTTTGCCTTGATCAGTTGGAAAAGCTAGAAAAAAAAACCGAAGCTGTTTTTGACCTGAATGCCTATTCCAGAAAAGATCTGATATGCGACATGGATACCGTTGCCAACAAATGGAAATCGCTTAGATATCATATAAGGTTGTCACGCCGGTTTCGTTGAAAAAGCTGATTTTTTTGTGGTATTACATTTCTGCCATCAGTTTACGTACCATCTCTGTTTCAAAACCCTTCTGCATTAAATGATCCTGCAGCTTTCTTTTTTTTATAAAAATGTTTTTTTCGCCCTTCAGTGTTTTCAATTTGTGATTAAACAATTTTTGTAAAGTATTGCGGTAATCGGTATCATTAATGGCTGCCAGTGCTTTTTTAATACAATACTCACTAACCTGTTTTTGCTTAAGTGCATACTTTATTTTAATCCGGCCCCATTGCTTAATCCTGAATTTTCCCCCGGCAAACTGAATGGCAAATCTTTCTTCGTTCAGGTAATTTTCACTGATAAGTTCACTCAGCAACTCATTCACTTCTTTTTTATATAAACCAAGACTGTACAGTTTTTCTTTTACCTCGCTGTGGCAGCGTTCCTGGTAGGCACAATATTGTTTTACTTTTTGCAGGGCTTCTTCTGTTGTATAATATGTTTTGCCATTCATCATGCAAAAGTATAACCGGTAACCTTCTTATCCAGCCTGCTTTTTTATCTATTTTTCCATAAAAACCAGTTAAAGGCTCTAAGACAGAAAATTGTTAGCAAATACCCTGTATTTTTAGCCCTGTTAATTTTATATTTGCCAACTAAAGATATAATTATGAAGTTTATCGTTTCGTCATCGGCTTTGCTGAAACAACTGCAACAGATCAGCGGTGTTATTAATGCCAATACAGTTTTACCAATTCTGGAAGATTTTTTATTTGAAATAGATAAGAACAAACTTACGGTGGTGGCCACCGACCTGGAAACGGTGATGAAGGTTCACCTGGATATTGAAGCCAAGGATAGTGGTAAGGTTTGTATTCCTGCCAAAATATTACTGGACTCTTTAAAAAATATTGCCGAGCAACCGCTCACCTTTAATATTGATAAAAACTTTGCGGTAGAAATTACCAGCGATAATGGTAAATACAAAGTAATGGGTGAAACCCCTGATAACTTTCCGAAAGAACCGGCAGCTGATGATGCTAACGCTTTTACCATGACTTCATCTGGCCTGGTAACCGCTATCAATAAAGCATTGTTTGCGGTAAGTAACGATGATCTTCGCCCTGCAATGACCGGTGTTTATTTTGAGCTGGATAAAAAATCTATAACATTTGTTGCTACAGATGCTCACCGTTTGGTGCGTTATACCCGAAGTGATGTAAGCTGTCCTAAAAAAGATTCATTTATTGTTCCTAAAAAACCTTTGAACTTATTAAAGAGTGCTTTACCCGATAATGATGATGAGCTGAATATCTCTTATAACAGCAATCACCTGTTTGTATCACATGGCAGTACCGAACTGGTGTGCCGTTTGATTGATGCCCGTTTCCCCGATTACAAAGTAGTAATCCCTGTTGATAATCCGTACAAGATGACGGTTAACAAACATGATTTTCAAAATGCATTACGCCGGGTTAGTGTTTTTAGTAATAAAAGTACCAACCAGGTTGCTTTAAACATCAGCGGCAGCGAATTACAATTGGCTGCACAGGATGTTGATTTTAGTTTTGAAGGTAACGAACGCATGGCCTGCCAGTATGATGGTGAAGATCTGCAAATAGCTTTCAATGCAAAATTTTTAATAGAAATGCTTGGTGGTGCCGATACCGGAGAAATTAATATGGAATTGAGCACACCAACCAAAGCAGGCATTATAAAACCAACCGAGCAGGGTGAGGGTGAGGAGTTACTGATGCTGGTAATGCCGTTGATGCTGAATAATTGATTCCTGTTTTAAATGATTATCTAATTAACACAGATAAAAACCGAAGTATCTACTTCGGTTTTTTAATTAGAAAGTATGCGTTTATTAGGTATTTTTAAGCAGGTTTCTAACCAAATCAATACAAAAGAATAAAATGAACTTTAAGCAGATAGCTTCGTACGATAATTTTATGCTGGCCAACATGACCATGGGGCTCATGACAGAAAACAACATTAAATGCCAGTTGAAGGATGAGCATATAGTTACCATGGACCCATTATTGAATGCTGCAGTAGGCGGCATTAAACTACTGGTTGAAGAAAAAGATTATGACAGGGCTTTAAATATTATGAAAGATGCTGAGTATGCTTATATAAAAGACATTAACTGCCCAAACTGCAACAGCCTTTCATTAAGTGTAGAAGAAAAAGTAAATAACCCACAGGATTTCTGGGGCAGGTTAAAGAACCAGGTTCTGTTTGGGCAACCATCAACCTACAGCAAAAAATACCGCTGTACAAATTGTAAACAGGTTTTTGATGAGCTTCCGGCTTCGTTTTAATAAATAAATATATTTATCAGATGAAAAAAATTGCCATGATACCGGCACGCTATGCTGCCACCCGTTTTCCGGCTAAGCTGATGCAATTGCTCGGCGATAAAACAGTTATACTGCACACGTATAATAACACCGTGGCCACCGGTTTATTTGATGAAGTGATGGTGGTAACCGACAGCGAAATTATTTACAACGCAATTGTAAACAACGGTGGCAAAGCGGTAATGAGTAAAAAAGAACATGAAAGCGGCAGCGATCGCATTGCAGAGGCTATTGCTGATATGGATGTAGATATTGTGGTGAATGTGCAGGGCGATGAACCCTTTGTACAAAAAGAGCCACTGCAAAAGTTACTCGAAGTTTTTGCGAATGAAAGTGTACAGGTTGCTTCTTTAATGCAGGAACTGAAAGAAGAACAGTTTATTGCCGATCCCAACTATGTAAAAGTTGCTGTTGATAAAAATATGAATTCATTATTCTTCAGCCGCAGCCCGATACCTTATCATCGGGATAAAAATATAAATCCTGTTTATTACGAACATATAGGTGTGTATGCTTTTCGTAAACAGGCTTTGCTCAATTTTACTGCCTGGCCAATAACCCCATTGGAGGCTGCAGAAAAAATTGAATGCCTGCGCTACCTCGAAAATAGCGTTCCCTTAAAAATGATTGTTACTGAATATATGGGTGTTGAAATTGATACTCCGGAAGATTTGGAACGGGCTGCAAAGCTTTTATAGTTTCTGTATCTCTTCCATATTCCTGTTCATATCAACCCGTATTTTTTCCAATTGAGGTATCAGGTTTTCAACTTCCCCGGTATTGATCATCCGTTTTATCATCCTGGCCTCCTTTTTTCTCAACTGTACGTATTCAAGCAATTTAGCAGTTCTAAGATGTTTATTTTTTGATACATTAAATGTCTTCATCTGCCTCAGGGAGCTTTCTGCTTTTTCCCAGGCAGGCAAGGAAACGGTTTCAATTTTATTTAATACCTCTGCATCAGATAATTTTTCGTTGAACATAGTAAGCGCCTGTTCTTCAGCATCCGCAAAGTTGTTAAACTCGGTATTATATTTTTCATTATCTGCAAAGTCGGTTGCAGCAATTTCTTTTAATATAGCATTTCGTTCATCTGGATTTGCCTTTTGGTTGCTTAAATAAAACACAGCAACACTTATGCTGCCCAAAATAACCAAGGGCATAACCCAGGTTAAGCTTTCTCCTTCCTTTTCTTTTTTAAGGCTCAGCATATATAAAAACCCGATAGCAAAACCGCTCAGCAGCCCTCCAATATGTGCCGCATTATCAATGCCGCTTTTCATACCATAAGCCAGGTTATATACTACAAATATGCCGATACTCTGCAGTAATGCCTTTCGCACTTTTACAGGTATCAGGTTACTGGCTAGTAAGGCTAAAAACAAACCATACATTCCAAAAACAGCTCCCGAAGCCCCTGCGCTGTTTACGCCTTCGCTATGCCACCAAAGGCTTGTAACGCTTGCCAGTATACCTGTACACAGGTAGGCTGTAATGTATTTTACTTTGCCCAGCATAGGTTCCAGGTAAATGCCAATTGTATACAGGCAATACATATTCATCAGCACATGTATGATGCCAAAATGAATAAATATGTTTGTGACAAGCCGCCACCAATCGCCGGTTAAAGTAAGTGCCGTAAAGTTACTTCCCCATTTTATATGCACCAGGCTGTTAACATCAATAATACCTGCACCATTAATGGCCATTAAAATAAAAACAAGAATATTTATGCTAATGATGCCGTAGGTTATATATAAGCTCCCTTTTGAAATATTCATGGCCTCGTCAATTTCTATTGCTTCTTTCTCATCTGCCGCAACCTGTATTTTCGTTTTGTTTATCAGGTCACTAAGCAATAATTTATTCTGCTCAATATCCGATTCTGTTACCGAATCGCTGCATTGGTTAAATGCAAGGATAAAATTGTTTATATTTTTTTTATTGTATCCGGCTATATCAAAAGATTCCCCGTGTATCATTTCACTGTTTATGTTAAAGCTATTATCAGAAGCGGTAATAACAACCTGCTGCCCTTTTGTTTTCCAGCTTTTAGGGGTTGATGCCATAAGTTTCTCTTCGCCGGCGAATAACAATTCCCAGTTCAGTTGTTTAAAGGCGGCGACGGCAATGGCCAGAATCCGTTCTTTGTCAACGCCATTTATAGAAACATCCTGTTGCTGCTTAGGCATATCATTTATTTTATAACAAGATGATTTATTTTTTGTAATTCACCAATACCCTGGTCACTTATTTTTATATTCCTGTACCTTCGTAACAGAAAAAAAACAATATGGCATTCAGAAATTTTAAAATGGTAGGCTATGTTATTTATGGCCGTGGTTCTTTTAATCAGTTACATGATATTATTGCACCGCACCGCAAAGCAGGGGCTCCCATGGTTTTTTTAGTTGATCATTTTTTTGAAGGAAAAGAACTGGTTAACCGTGTTCCGGTACAGGGCAACGATAAAGTAATTTTTGTTGATGTGACTTATGAACCCAAAACCACTTATGTAGATAGTTTAGCCAATGGGTTAAAAGAAGAGTTTGGAACCGTAAGCGGTATAATCGGGATCGGCGGCGGTTCGGCTATGGACCTGGCCAAAGCTGTTTCGTTAATGATGAACAACCCCGGCAGCAGTGCTGATTATCAGGGATGGGACCTGGTTAAAAATTCCGGTGTTTATAAAGTGGGCATTCCTACTTTAAGCGGCACCGGCGCCGAGGTAAGTCGTACGACAGTACTTACGGGCCCCACAAAAAAGCTGGGCATGAATTCTGATTTTACACCTTTCGACCAGATCGTTCTTGATCCGGAGTTAACCGCAAACGCCCCGGCCAACCAGCGTTTTTACACCGGCATGGATTGTTATATACATTGTATTGAAAGTTTAACCGGAACTTTTTTAAACGAGTTCAGTAAAAGTTATGGCGAAAAAGCTTTACAGCTTTGCCGGGAAGTATATGTAAACAAGACCGGCTGGGATGCCGACAGCGATGATAAACTGATGATGGCTTCTTACGCCGGCGGTATGAGTATTGCTTACAGCCAGGTTGGTGTGGCACATGCGGTGAGTTATGGCCTCAGTTATTTATTGGGTACCAAACACGGTATTGGCAATTGTATAGTATTCGATCACCTGGAAGAATTTTATCCCGAAGGCGTGAAAGAATTTAAATACATGGTGGAGAAAAACAACATCGATATTCCAAAAAATATTTGTGCCGGATTAAGTGATGAGGATTTTGATAAGATGATTGATGTATCGCTGGGCATGAAGCCGCTTTGGGAAAACGCACTGGGAAAAGACTGGGAGCAGCAGATGACAAGAGAGAGATTAAAAAACATCTACCAAAAATTATAACCGGCATATTTATTTAAACGTTTTATTCCTGTTAAGGTTGATTAGAGAATAAAAAGATAGATTAAATGAAAATTTATGGCAAAGGGAAGTAAAAAGGATTTATCTCCGGCACAAAGTGAAAAGTTACTCAGCACACTAAAAGCCCGTTTTGAGAAAAATATGAACCGTCATAAAGGTCTTGAGTGGGCTAAAGTACAGGCAAAGTTGAAAGCTAAGACGGAAAAGATATGGCCGCTCAATGAAATGGAAAACACCGGCGGTGAGCCGGATGTTATTGGATACGATAAAAAGACAGGCGAATACATTTTTTATGATTGTGCAGCAGAAACCCCTACAGGCCGTAGAAGCATTTGTTACGACCTTGAAGGATTGAAATCGAGAAAAGAACATAAACCAAAAAACAATGCTATTGATATGGCAGCTGCCATGGGCATTGAACTTTTAACGGAGGAAGAATACCGGGAGTTACAGTCCCTCCAGGCATCGGGGAAAAAATTCGACACAAAAACATCAAGCTGGTTAAAAACCCCTGTTGAGGTTAGAAAACTTGGCGGAGCCATCTTTGCTGATTTCCGTTATGGCCAGGTCTTTGTGTATCACAACGGCGCACAATCATACTATGCCGGCAGGGCCTTCCGTGGATCGTTACGGGTTTGATTTTTTAAAAATCTGTTTTATGAAAAATTTATTTGACAAAGAAACTTATACAGAAATCATCAGTCGTTTAAATTCACTTACTCCACAAACTGAGCGGCAATGGGGCAAAATGAATGTAGCTCAGATGCTGGCACATTGTAAGGAAGCATTTAAAGTACCATTGAACGATAGAAAAATGCCCCGGATGTTGATAGGGGTTTTAATGGGCTGGGCTTTTAAAAACAAATTATACAATGATGACCCCTGGAAAAAGAACCTGCCCACAGCCCCCAATTTTATAATTAAGGATGAACGGGATTTTGAAAAAGAAAAGCAGGAGCTTACAGATTTGATTAACCGGTTTCATTCCGGTGGGCCCGAAAAAGTCGGTCGTTTCCCCCATCCCATGTTTGGCACTTATACTTATGACCAATGGGGCAAGGCTATGTATAAACACCTCGATCATCATCTTAATCAGTTTGGCATTTAGCTTATCATGATGTTCCCTTAAGCCGTTAACAACCAATAGAATAGGTAGCTAAAACAGCCACTATGGCTATTTTGCGATTATTTTGCTACATTTACTGTCTCAAAAACTAAACTGTTTTATTTATATGAAAAAATATTTACTCTCCGTTTTATTTATTCTTTTTTTAGCAACTACTGGTTACCACGGGTTTGCACAGGGCTGCGTTGCCATAAAAAACATGCCCTGCACTGCTTTGCCGGGTTTTGAAAACGGGGTTGCATCTGACTCTGGTATCTACAATTCTCCCAAATGGGAAGTAAGCCTTAACGCACGTTATTTCAGGTCGTACAAACATTTTGTAGGCAGCACAGAACAAAAGCACCGTGTTGAAGAGGGCACAGAAGTAATCAACAAGGTTTATTCTTTTGATATTGGAATTGTACACAACATCAGTGACAGGTATATTGCATCTGTAATTATTCCCGTTATTTTTAATTACCGTTCTTCCATGTATGAGCATTATGGAAACTCAACCACAGCCAATCCGCAACGCCAGCGTTTTTCTACACAGGCAAACGGTATTGGCGATGTTCGTTTTACATTAAGCTCATGGATACTAAATCCCAAAAAGAGTCACAAAGGAAATTTTGCTCTTGGGCTTGGTATAAAACTTCCCAGCGGCAATGCTGAAGTGCAGGATGATTTTCACAAAAGAAAATCAAACGGCGACGATTCTGTTAGCCACAAATCTGTTGACCAATCTATTCAGTTAGGCGATGGTGGATTTGGTTTCAGTATAGAGGCACAGGGTTACCAGCGTTTATTTAAAAATGCATCTTTATTTTATAACGGATTTTACCTGTTCAACCCACGTAATACCAATAATAATTTCAGAGGAGGAAACAATCCCATTACTATGTATAATTCGGTGCCCGATCAATTTGCTATCAGGGTGGGTATGATCTACAGTTTCTTAAAGAAAAAGAACCTGTCGGCAACCTTATGTGGCAGGGTAGAGGGTTTACCTGCACATGATGCAATTGGTAAAAGCGAAGGGTTCCGCAGACCTGGCTATATTATTTCGGTTGAACCGGGCGTTAGTTACAGAACAAAACGTGTAGCATACCAGCTTAACCTGCCTGTTGCTGTTTACCGAAACCGTACTAGAAGTGTAGATGACCTGGCACGTGACAGGCACGGCGATGCCGCCTTTGCAGATTACCTGCTGAATATTGGAGTTACTTATAGTTTTAGAAAATAATTATTTAAACTTTTATCAGTTTACTGACAGCACTCTCAAGGGTGCTGTCTTTTTTTGAAAAACAAAAGCGTAGTACTTTGTTATCCTGTTCGGTTTTATAAAACGCCGATGTGGGTATGGTGGCTACGCCGTATTCCTTTGTGAGGCGAATGGCAAAATCTTTTTCTGTTTCATCAGTAATATCGCTGTAACTATATAACTGAAAATAGCTGCCGTAAGATGCTAATGGCTTAAACCTGGTTTGTTGCATCAGGTTTTTTAAATAGTCCCTTTTTTGCTGCAGTATTTTTCCTAGCTGCAGGTAATTTTCTTTTTGCTTTAAAAATTTGGCAAGTGCAAATTGTACAGGACTGTTGCAGGTAAAGCAGTTAAACTGGTGTATTTTTCTGAACTCTTTCATTAATGCCGGTGCGGCAACACAGTAGCCTATTTTCCAGCCGGTACAGTCATATACTTTACCAAACGAAAAACAAACAAAGCTTCTTTCATACAGATCGGGATAACGCAACATACTCTCATGTTTCTTACCATCAAAGATCAAATGCTCATATACTTCATCGCTCAAAATAAAAATACCTGTATCTTTTACAATAGTTTGTAACTGTAGAATATCATCAGCCCCCAGCACTGCACCCGTTGGGTTATGCGGCGTGTTAAGCATGATGAGTTTTGTTTTCGGCGTAATTTTTTGTTTTACCTGTTCCCAGTCAATTTTATAATCCGGAAAAACAAGAGGAATTAAAATGGGTACAGCCCCGTTAATTTCAATGGTTGGAATATAGCAGTCGTAAGCCGGTTCAAAAACAACCACTTCATCTCCGGGTTGTAAAATGGTGGCTAGTGCTGTGTAAATGGCGTAAGTGCCACCGGGGGTAATGGTAATTTCAGTGTCGCTGTTAATATTGTTACTATAAAGGCTGCTTATCTTTTCGGCAATAGTTTCTCTTAATGCCGGCAAACCATTCATGTGTACATATTGGTTATTGCCCTGCTGCATGGCTTTGTTTACCAATGCTATCAGCTCATTGCTCATCTGGTAGTCAGGAAAGCCCTGGCCAAGGTTAATGGCCTTGTGTTGGTTAGCCAGCACACTCATTACCGTAAAAATGGTTGTGCCTACATTGGGTAATTTACTTTGTATAACCGGGGTCAACAGCAGATGTTTAAATATATTTATCGCCTTTATTTCTTTTTATTTCGGCCACATATTCTTTTATTTCCTGTTCTTTATCTTTTTTACAAATCAGTAATACATCATCAGTATCCACTACCACAAATTCATCCAGCCCCTGTAACACAACAAGTTTACCTTTTCCTTCATGAACCATATTGTTAGTGGCATCAATCACCATCACATTATTGCCGGCAACGGCATTACCCAGGTAATCCTTTTCAAGATTTTCGTACGTACTTGCCCAGGTGCCCAGGTCACTCCAGCCAAATGAAGAAGGAATGATATATACATTATCTGCCTTCTCCATAATGCCATAATCAATGGAAATATTTATGCACTGCGGATAAATACGCTCTATAGCTTCCTGTTCTTTTGCAGTATTTAAATTATTTTTTTCTGCCTCAAAAACTTCTGTCATTTCGGGCAAATATTTTTCAAATGCCTTGATGATATTTTTAACCTGCCATACAAAAATGCCGGCATTCCATAAAAAGTCGCCACTGGCTATAAATGTTTTCGCCAGCTCCAGGTCGGGTTTTTCGGTAAAGGTTTTTACTTTGTATACATTGTCACTTACCTCCGGTTGTTCGTATTGAATATAGCCGTATCCCGTATTTGGATGCGTGGGTTTTATCCCAAGTGTAACCAGTGCTTTTATGTTTGCAGTAAAATCAAGGGCATCGGTACATATTTTTTTAAACCCTGCCTCATCCGAAATTAAATGATCGGATGGTGCACAAATTAAATTAGCATCAGCATTCAGCTGATGCAGTTTATATGAAATATAGGCAACACAAGGCGCCGTATTTTTCCGTGAAGGTTCGCATAAAATATTTTCTACCGGAAGTTCGGGTAACTGTTTGGCAACAATATCCCGGTAGTGTTCAAACGTTACTACATAAATATTTTCGGCGGGAATAAATTTAGCAAACCGGTCGTAGGTTGACTGAATTAAAGTTCTTCCGGTATTTAAAATATCCAAAAACTGTTTTGGAAAATCTGTACGGCTTATGGGCCAAAACCTGCTGCCGATACCTCCCGCCATAATGGCTACATAATTATTTTTATTCATGGTCTGTTATATGATTCCCTCTTTTACCAGGTCGTGTAAATGAATAATTCCGGCATACAAACCCTTGTCTTCAGCAATCAACTGGCTGATATTGTGCTTACGCATTTCCTCCAGTGCTGTTACCGCCAATATATCTGATGCAATTGTTTTTGGGTGACTGCTCATTATATCTTTTGCCTGCAAATTTGTAAATGATTCTGTTTTTTCAAGCATGCGCCTGAGGTCGCCATCTGTTATAATTCCTAAAACCTGTTCAGCTTCATTAACCACAACAGCCGCTCCCAGTCTTTTCGCTGTCATTTCCACAATAATCTCTTTTATGCTGGCCGATGGTAATACTTTGGGTTTTGCATTTTGTGCAGCAATTTCTGCAACCCTTAAATATAATTTTTTACCCAGCGTTCCGCCCGGATGATATTTTGCAAAGTCGTTACTGCTGAACCCTTTCACTTCCATTAAGCAAACAGCCAGCGCATCACCCATTACCATTTGTGCTGTGGTACTGCTTGTTGGAGCCAGGTTAATAGGGCAGGCTTCCTGTTCAATAGTTGTATTTAAAATAATATCGCTGTTTAACGCCAAGAAAGATTGCATGTTGCCAACCATGCCTACTAATGTATTTCCAAAGTTTTTTACCAACGGAGCTAAAACTTTTATTTCGGGGCTGTCTCCACTTTTGCTGATCACCATTACAATATCATCAGTCTGTATCATACCTAAATCGCCATGAATGGCATCGGCAGCATGCATATAAATAGAAGGAGTTCCCGTGCTGTTTAAAGTAGCTACAATCTTTTGAGCAATGATGGCGCTCTTACCAATGCCGCTTACCACTAACCTGCCTTTGCTGTTTGCAATTTGTGTTACCGCTTTTATAAAATCAGCATTTACTGATGCTTTTAACCCGCTTACTGCGCTGGTTTCTAACTCAATAGTGCGTAAAGCAACCTGTATAATTTTATCGTTATTCATCAGTAATGCCGCAAACCTACTTCAAATCATTCATAATGCAAAGAACAGCATTTGCACAAAGCCAGAAACCGCAAATTCACAAATAATTATACCTCCCGAATTTTTGCAGGTTAATTTATTTTGATTAATTTAAGTGATTGAAACAATCCTTAACTCAAATACGCTTCGGGCTGATTGAGTTTGCTTTTGCAGCAATTTTAAATTAACTTCGCTGCCCTTTAAAAAAACCTGTTGAAATAATAAAATTGACAAATGGTAAAATCAGCATGAAGGAAAAATTATGGCTAAAACAAAATCCACTATAAAAGAAACCAAGGTTGCCGCAAAGGCAACAAAAAAAACCAATTCCGATTTAACTTCACAATTACAAGGCCAGTTTGGATTTGACGGATTTAAAGGCCCGCAGGAAGAAATTATTCAAAGCCTTTTAGCCGGTAACGACACTTTTGTTATCATGCCAACCGGCGGAGGGAAAAGCTTATGTTACCAATTACCAGCCATCATCAGCGAAGGCGTAGCCATAGTTGTATCTCCCTTAATAGCTTTAATGAAAAACCAGGTTGACCTGGTACGCAGCTATAACAGCAAGGATGATGTGGCACATTTTTTAAACAGCACATTAAATAAAGGCCAACAAAAGATTGTAAAGGACGACCTGCTTACCGGCAAGACAAAATTGCTATACGTAGCTCCCGAAACAATGACGAAAGAAGAAAATATCAATTTCTTCAAAACGCTTAAGATCTCATTTTTTGCTGTTGATGAAGCTCATTGCATTTCGGAATGGGGCCACGATTTCAGGCCGGAATACCGCAGGCTGAGAGAAATGATGGATCTTATTAATGAAAAAATTCCGGTAATTGCTTTAACTGCTACAGCAACTCCAAAAGTGCAGAGCGATATTGTAAAAAACCTGGGACTGCGCAAACCCAAAATATTTATCTCTTCATTTAACCGACCTAATTTATATTACGAAATTCAGCCCAAGATAAACTTGGAGCAAACGAATAAAAGCATAGTGCGTTTTATTCAGCAACACAAAAACAAAAGCGGCATTATTTATACACTTAACCGGAAAACCACCGAAGAGCTTGCAAAAATGCTGATGGCAAACGGTATTAAGGCAGTTGCATACCATGCAGGCCTTGACAGTAAATTACGGGCAGGGCGACAGGACCAGTTTTTAAATGAAGATGTAGATGTAATTGTAGCCACTATTGCCTTTGGGATGGGCATTGATAAACCTGATATCCGTTTTGTTATTCATTATAATATTCCAAAATCAATTGAAAATTATTATCAGGAAACCGGCCGTGGCGGAAGAGACGGCATGGAAGGTAAGTGTGTGTTGTATTATTCTCATAAAGACGTAGCCAAGCTAGAACATTTAATGAGAGATAAAGCGTTAAGTGAACGTGAAGTAGGTGCACAACTAATAAACGAAACCGTTGCGTATGCCGAAAGCAGTATATGCCGCCGTAAAATTCTGCTGCACTATTTTGGTGAACATTATGATGACAAAGCCAGTTGCGGACATTGTGATAACTGTTTACGTCCTAAAGAAAAAATTGAAGCCAAAGCTGATGCTGTTACTGTTTTAAAAGTTATTAAAGCACTGGGCGAACAGTTTCCCGTTGAGTACACATTGCTCATTCTCGCCGGTAAGGCAACCCCGGCTGTAAAAATGTACCGCCACGAAGAACTGGCCGTTTTTGCCAGTGGTAATGATAAAGAAAATCATTTCTGGAACAGTCTTATCAGGCAGATGTTGCTGGCAGGATTAATTGAAAAAGATATTGTTGAGTATGGGTTATTAAAAATAACAAAAAACGGAACGGCATTTTTAAAAAAACCAACATCATTTAAAATTGCGTTGAATAATTTATTTGAAGAGGCTAATGCCGATGATGAAGAGGCAGATCAGGTAGCTGCTGATGCAGATGTGGCTGATGAGAAACTGATGATCCTGTTGAAAGACCTTCGGAAAAAAGTGGCAAAAGAAAAAAATCTTCCTCCGTTCGTCATCTTTTTGGAAAACAGCCTTGAAGATATGGCTACCATGTTTCCTACAAGCATGCCCGAGCTGGAAAAAATAAGTGGCGTAAGTAAGGGAAAAGCCATGCGCTACGGCAAACCCTTTTTAGATGTAATTACAAAATACGTAGAAGAAAACGATATTGAAAGGCCTGATGATTTTGTGATGAAAAGCGTAGTAAACCGTAATAACAATAAAATTTTTATCATTCAGAACGTTGATAAAAAAATTCCCCTGGAAACTGTGGCAAAGACCCGGGACCTGCGTATTGACGAACTGCTGGAAGAAATGGAGACCATTGTAGCCAGCGGTACAAAACTAAACCTTGATTATGCCATTGACGAAATGGTAGATGAATATGAACAGGAAGAGATAATGGATTATTTTAAAAGCTGCGAAACATCCTCATTACAGGTAGCACAGGAAGAGCTTGCCGACAGTAATTTTAACTGGGAGCAGTTAAAACTTATGCGTATTAAGTTTTTATGTGAATACGGAAATTGATTACAGATTTTTGATTGCAGATTGCAGATTTTGAAAGAATACCCTTATTTTTGCTGCCCAAATCGAAATTTCACAAAAGAAACAAGATAAAGGATGGTGCGGTAGCTCAGTTGGTAGAGCAAAGGACTGAAAATCCTTGTGTCGGCGGTTCAATCCCGCCCCACACCACAAAAACCTCAGTAGTTGTGCTGAGGTTTTTTTAGTTTAAATAAACACTCTTAACAAGAATTTACAGCTCCTTCTTATTACTTCAGGCAATAAATTCCATCTTACTGCTGAGCGCTAAATGCTCAGTTATGAAAAAGATATCCGCAAACCAGGAAATATTGTTGCTCACCAACAGTGGTTTCTTTAAAAGAGACTGGTGCGAATTAAATGGCGGCCATAACGATAAAACGCTTTCTCAAAAAGAACAATTAATAAAACTTTGCTGGAATGGCATGCTGCAGGAAATGATCCCGGAAATATTCGAAATAAACCCCGGTAAAAAACTACTTACACTTTGGGAGATCAATGAATCTGGAAACTTGCTGGACTTAAGATACGGTAATATTGATAATGAAATGAATGATGAATGGTCTATTAACCCATATGTGTATTTAACATTTGCCGAAATGAATTGATGGCGTTTAAATTTGATATCAATAAATTCCTCTTAAAATATCAGCTCTTTATTTCAAAGGCCCAAGCAGGCTTTCCAGCCCGTTTATCTTAATCTCATAAATAGTTTCCAATAAAACACCCAGTTTGCCTTTTGGAAAACCTTTTCGTTGAAACCATTCCAGATAAGAAACCGGCAAATCACACAATAGCCTGTCTTTATATTTACCAAAGGGCATTTTCATCTTAACTAATTGCATCAGCAAATCCGGGTCAGGTTGATTGGCAAATTCTTTCATAACATCTGATTGATTAAATCATTAAAAGCAGCTTCTGTGGTTATTCACACAATATCCTCATTAATCCACTACTGAATAATAATGGTTAATTATCTTTTTTATTATTCAATGCTTTTATACATTTACTAAACAGAATTGCATGCTTAAAATTAAAGTAAAACAATTTTAAACTTTTAAGGGTTATTCCCATCAAAAACCGCATGATAAAAACTTCAGTTACTACCCCATCCGCCGAAGTTATCAGTCATCACATTTTTGCAAATGTTTTGCTGAATAATTCTTCCAGTCAAAAATCGTTGCATGCAGCCGTTAGTTTTGTTCCCGGCGATGTGATCTGCAGTTTCAGCGCAGGCATAACGCAATCCTATGCAACATACTTAACCGTGCAAACCGGCGCCGACAGGCATATTACGCTGATGCCGGAGTTTTTACAGTACATCAATCACAGTTGTGCGCCCAATGTTTTTTTTAACACTACAACCATGGAACTGGTTTGCCTGCAATCAATGCAGCCCGGTGATGAGTTTACTTTTTTCTACCCGAGTACAGAGTGGGAGATGGCTCAACCCTTTGTTTGCAATTGCGGTAATGCAGCATGTTTACAATTAATAAACGGCGCTTCACATCTTTCGGTGGAGACGCTTTCAAAATATAAACTAACCGATTTCATCAGGCAGCAGGTAAAACAAAAACTTTGCCTCTAACCGATTTTCTGGTCTATGGCATCAACTAACCCATTATTTTCCTTATCGCCCCAGCTTATAAAAGTGTGGGTACTGGCCCCACACCTGGTAACCAGCGATGCCAATATTGAATACTATTACGACTTTAGCCAAAGCATTGCTGAATATGAAAAAACTTTTGCCGAACTGGGTATTGAATGGAAATGGCAGCCGGTAACCTTAAAAGATTACCGGTCTGTTATCAGGTCGATAGTTAAAGAAAAAGAAAGCGGTAACAAGACCCCGGTGGTTTTTAACCTTTGCGATGGTGATGAAGTGAACGGCACTCCGGGCATTTCCGTGGTTCGCTTACTGGATGAAAAGGGTTTGTTATATACCGGATCGGATGAGTACTTCTACAATATCACCACTTCCAAAATCCCGATGAAGAAGGCTTTTGATAAAGCCAAAGTTCCTTCTGCCAGATGGGAAGCCATCAGCGCTGCTGATCAAAACCTGGATAAAATATTTGACAAACTGGGTACCCCGGTTATTGTAAAGCCTTCCATTTCCGGCGGTAGCATGGGAGTTGGTATAAAGAATGTAGTACACAATCAAGCAGAGCTGAAAGAACAGGTAGAAAAAATGTTTGAAGGTTACCGCGGATGGGACCTGGCTGCAGACGGGTTGATTGCAGAATCATTTATTAGCGGTCCTGAATTTACAGTTCTTATTTCTGGTTCTTACAACAATCCAAAGGATGCAAAAATATATACACCGGTTGAAAGGGTATTTCATGCATCATTGCCCGAAGAAGAAAAGTTTTTATCCTTTGACCGGCTTTGGGAAATTTATGAAGAAGAAGAACCCATGCCCAACGAAGCAAACTTTTATGAATACGCTTTGCCCGATGCTTCGTTAATTGAGGAGATAAAAAAGTTAAGCTGGGATGCCTATGTTGCAACAAAGGGCTGTGGCTATACAAGGGTTGATGTAAGGATGGATAAGGAAACAGGCCGGTTATATGTACTGGAAGTAAATGCACAATGCGGTTTAAGTGAAGATGAAGATTTTACTTCTATCGGCGCCATTCTCCGTTTTAGCGGAAATACCTATACAGAGCTGGTTGCTGAAATCATCAGCGATGCATTTACCCGCCGCTCGGCAAAAGAACTAAAAAGACGGATTGCATAAATTATCTCCTGCAGATTTTAGCAGAAACCACTATGGAAGAACCAATTAATCAAAATCAATCTTCGCAAAGTTCTTCTCCAGACACTCCCCCTTCAGGGGGCCGGGGGGTGGGGTCGGGACTAAAAATTTGTGTTCTCCAGCCCGATTACTCCACTTCCGATGTTGATTATAAAAATTATGATCCGGCAAGAGACCTGAGTCACTTAATGCCTGGTGCAGAGTTTGATCATGTGCTGCTGAATAAATTATCTACCTACAAACAGCTTAAAGAACTAAAGAAAAAGAACTACAATGTTTTTGTAAATCTCTGCGAAGGTTACCTGGAATGGAATATTCCCTCCATTGATGTGATCTATTTTATGGAGCTGCTTAACCTGCCGTTCACTGGTCCCTCATCATTATTATACGATCCGCCAAAAGACCTGATGAAGTATGTGGCTTATACCGCAGGTATAAAAACACCGGCCTTTGCTTTGATTGAATCAGTGGAAAATATAGAAAAAGAAATCAGTCATTTACAATATCCTTTGTTTGTTAAGCCCGACAAAGCCGGCGATAGTCTGGGTATTGATGATAATTCCCTTGTCCATAATAAAGAAGAACTTACAAATAAATGCACTGCTATCATTGAAGAGTATGGACCCTTACTAGTTGAGGAATATATTGAAGGCCGGGAATTTACCGTAATGCTGGTTGCAAATGCAGATGATGAAAAGACCTGCACCGTTTTTAAACCCATCGAATATATTTTTCCGAAAGGGTTTGAGTTTAAAACCTATGCATTAAAAACTTCGGAACTTCACCCCGAAGCAAATATTCCCTGTAATGATCCTGTTCTGGAAGCACAATTGAAAGAAGCGGCTTTACAAATTTTCCAGGGCTTTGGTGGCGTAGGTTATGCCCGATTAGATTTCAGGGTAAATGCAAAAAACGAGATCTTCTTCCTGGAAATTAACTTTACCTGCTCGGTTTTTTATAAAGATGGCTATGAAGGATCGGCCGACTATATCCTTAAAGCAGATGGAATCGGGCAGGTCGGATTTCTTAAAAAAATAATTGAGGAAGGAATTGCCAGGCATCTACGCAGTCAAAAAAAATACACTATGAAGGGCAATGCCATTGCCGGATATGGCATTTATGCCACCCAAAACATCAAGCCTAAAGAACTGGTTTTCAAAGGCGAAGAGATGGCCCAGCGCCTTGTTACCCGGCGTTTTGTAGAGCGTTATTGGAATGTTAAGGAAAAGGAAACCTTCAGAAAATACGCTTATCCTCTCAGCAAAGAGTTATTTTTGCTGTGGGACAACAATCCGGCAAGTTGGGCTCCTCAAAATCACAGCTGTGATCCAAACTGCTCCTATGAAGGACTAAATGTAGTGGCTTTACGAAATATTTCTAAAGGCGAAGAACTAACCCTTAACTACGCATCCTTTCTGGACGAATATATGGAACCCTTTAACTGCCGCTGTGGTGCACCAAATTGCTGCGGACTCATTACCGGAATTAAGAATAATTCGGTAACGGAAAGAGAAAGTCAGCAAAAGGATTAAACATCACATTGTTTCCCCGGTCTTACTAACCACCCGAAAATTCTCTCCATTTTATTGGGGTTATTTATTTAGAAGATTTAAGAATCGAAAGAACAGAGCTATGTCGAAGTTTCAAATTTTACGCAACCTGATGATGAAGCATAAATATCAACTGATATTTACGTATTCGTTATTCTCTTTAGAAATGCTGGGGGGATTATTACGCTTTTACTTTTTTGGTGAAGCTATCAACGATTTGATCAGAGGAAGTTATAAAGGGCTGATTGTTTTAACTGCCGTTCACCTGGCTTATCTGATCATCGGCACTGTCCGCCATATGTTTGATACCCGTACCTATTCGGCTATTTACACATCTTTAGTTACAAAATTTTTAAGCCGCAGGTATAACAAAACTGATGTATCAAAGCTTACTGCGCACTCAACACTTGCCAGGGAGTTTGTAGATTTTTTAGAACACGATCTGGTTTATGTAATTGAAGCCGTGTACAACATTGTGGGATCTTTAATAATTCTTTTCTTTTATGATAAAACGGTGGTACTTATCTGTCTTGCCATTATGGTTCCGGTGATAATAATCAGTATGCTCTACGGCAAAAAAATGTTACGCATAAACAAACAAAAAAACGACGAGCTGGAAAAACAGGTTGATATCATCGCCACCGGTAACAACAATACCATCCGACACC
>JBATAS010000226.1:0-17538 GCA_049661965.1 Ferruginibacter sp.
CTGAACGAAATTCTCAAATGGTGCTGTTTGGAATTGATCTTCCGGAATTATCCGTGAATAATTTTTTACCTCCCGGCTGGGTAATTGTATTAACCCTTATCGTTGCACCACTCTGGCCCTGGCTCAATAAAAGAGGTAAGGAGCCGAGCACACCTATGAAATTTGCTTTATCCTTTATTTTTCTTGGAATAGGTTTTTATGTTTTTTACCTGGGATGTCTCACTAGTGAAAGCACCGGCATGGTTCCTTTGTGGCCGTTTGTGTGGGGGTATTGTTTTATAATACTGGGAGAGCTTTGCCTCTCACCAATAGGTCTGTCTATGGTAACAAAATTATCGCCTGCAAAAATGGTAGGGCTTATCATGGGTATCTGGTTTTTTGCTTCTGCCGTTGGTGAATTTCTTGCAGGAAAGATAGGATCCCTTATGAGTGTTCCTAAAGAAATACTGGCAAAAAATAATCCTGTACTTTCATTACCATATTACGCAGATATAATTCAGAAGATTGCAATTGCTTCGGCAATAATAGGCATACTCCTGATCTTTACTGTTCCGTTTTTAAAGAGGTGGATGGGTAATGTGAAATAAAATTATGTTTATAGATGTTGGGCTAAAGCCCATCAAATAGCACAAATCAATAGCCCCGGCCTTAAGGCCGGGGCTATTCAATAAATGCATAACGGGCTTTAGCCCAAACATCTTTTAAATAAAATTCAATTGACTAAACTTATTTCCCAATATCATCTTATCATCCGCCGCCAGCCATTTATTTAAAACGGTAGCGTACACATTCTTAAAATCAACCTTGTGTTTCAGATCACCTTCATTCAAATCAGCAAGATCGGGCATCGAATTCAACAAACCTTTCTCTTTTAAACCACCGCTGATGAAGAACATATTATTAGCAGTACCATGATCGGTTCCGTTGCTGGCATTTTGCGTAACCCGGCGTCCAAACTCACTAAAAGTCATCATCAATACATCATCAAAACGGCCATTAGCCTTTAAGTCGGCAGTAAATGCTTTTACCGCATCATTCAGTTCAGTAAACAATCTTTTTTGCTGATTATCCTGGTTCACATGCGTATCAAAACTACCCAGGCTTACATAATATACTTTGGTGTTGATATCCGACATAATCAAGGAAGCGATTGTTTTCAAATCCTTACCCATGCCTGTATTTGGATAGGTCTGTGAAGTCGGATGCACCCTGCTCTGCTGGTAAATATAATCGGCACTGCTGAGCGTGGCACTCATGGTTTTGTACAAATAATCAATGGTTTCTTCGCCAGGTTTATGATCGGCATTAACATCTTTTATAAAACGTCCGTTACTGGTATTGTATAATTTTTTGGGGTCTTTAAAAGCAAGCCCTTTGTTTTCTTCTCCCTTCAAAGCAAGACTCAGCACATCATCCAGTTCCATAGCCTGTGTTGGTTTATCGCAACCTTTACATTGTGCATCCAAATAGCGGCCAAGCCAGCCCGTGTTTACATACTCGTTGCTTTCACTGGCGCTATGCCATATGTCCATACTTCTAAAATGCGACCGGTCAGGATTTGGATAGCCCACACTGTTCATGATGGCCAGGCTACCATCATCATACAAACCTTTAAAAGCTTTCAATGCGGGGTTCAATCCAACCTCATCTGTCAGCAATAAAGATTTGTCTTTGACAATACCCAACTTTGGCCTTTCACGATAATAAATATCGTTACGTACCGGAATCACAGTATTCAACCCATCATTACCACCGCTGAATTGTATTACCACCACTACTTTATTACCCGGCGGCACCATCATCGGTTTTTCAAAAGCCTTTAAAAACTTAGGCATCATCATCGATGCTGTGGCTAGTGAACCGATTTGTAAGAATTCTTTTCTTTTAATAACCATTTCAAATAAATTAAGAATAAGTAATTAACACAGCTGATACTCCGGCGTTGCCATAAGATTTACGACAGCACTCTTTATATAGTTTTCACGACTTGATGTATTGATATATTTATCAAGCACCGTATTGCTTACCTGGCTTTTTGTCTGCAAAACTGTATCAGCAATATTTTCAAGCAATTTTTCTCTTTGCACTTTTTCAAAAATTCTATTTACTGATGCCCAGTCAATATTAGCTGTCCCTCCTTTTACAGCATCTTTTATTTTCTTAGCCGCAATTTCCATCATGCCCATTTGTACGTCATCATCAGCTTTAGGCATTATATCAATTGCATCGTTTGCTGAAAGAATTTGAGGAACACGCAAACGTAGCATCAGCGAACTGCTGTCTATCCAGTTTTTTCCGCCGGGCCAGCCGGCTACGTTAGGCGGAATAAACAATACCTGCCCCAGTGCACGTTGAAACAAAAGCTGCGACTGATCATTCTGCAACTGCATGGGCAATAAGCGGCGTATACCTGCCAATAATTCAACCGGCGATTTTATTTTATTGCCAATATTTTTTTCATCATAAAACCAGTCACTGGTATAAATATCTTCAAGCAGTTTAGATATATTGTAGTTGCTGCTGAAAAAACTGTTACTTAACCATTGTATATTTTTTTCATCTACGGTTTCATTTACAAAATAGCAATATATCTTTTTTGAAATATAGTTGGCGGTTTGTTTATTCTCCAGTAGGATGTTGAGAATATCATCGCCATCAAGACTACCCGTCTTACCTAAAAAAGTTTTGCTGCCAAAGTCATGTTGATTTTTTCTGAACAGGAATTCTCCCTTAGCATTAAAACTCCAGCCGGTAAAAGCACGGGCAGCTTCCTTAACATCGTTCTCGGTATAATTGCCACGCCCCAGGGTAAACAATTCCATTACTTCACGGGCAAAATTTTCGTTGGGATGCGATTTTTTGTTTTGCTGATTATTTAAAAAAGCAAGCATGGCAGGCGATTTACTAACCGCCTTCAACATATCGGCAAAACTGCCCAGCGCATTTGTACGGATGATATGCAATAATTCCTGCTGATAAAAACTGTTTTGATTCCGGCAGGCAAAATGGCCGTGCCAGAACAAACTCATTTTTTCCCGGAGTTGGGCTTCACTGTTCACCATAGTTTCCAGCCAGCGCACATTCATCGTTTTCAAATCATCTCTGGATTGATCTCTCAGTTTTTTTCTTAACTCAGGGTTTTGCAGTTTCTTTTGAATCTGCCGGGGGTCGGTCATACCCATCATATATTCATCTGCCGGGTTTTTTGTCACTTCAATTTTAGCAACCGGCTTTGCCGATGTTTTAACTAAAAGCGACCAAAGGTTTTTTGGAGAGATGGTATCAAGTGAAGCTGCATTTTCGGCCATGGGGCCAAAGGCGCTGCGCCATAAAAGATGTTGATTTTTTATACGATTGGAAACCGCCATGATTATAGAATTATTTTAACTGATCAATTAAGCTGTTCTAAGACTGGTTTAAAGGTTGAAAGTTTAATGATTAAATTTACAATATTAATGATTACAGAAACCGGACCAATTTCGTAATTTGATTTATTAAAATTTACTGATGCAGGTAAGAGCTTTTAAATATTTATCGCCTTCCATAATATATGTGCTTGCCTGGCTGGCATTAACCGGTACCGGCTGGCTTACCTGGGCACCCATGATGTATGCCTGGGTTCTAATGCCAATTGCCGAACTCTTCATCAGCCCCGATAATAAAAACCTGGGTGCCGCCGAAGAAGAACTGGTTAAAAAAGACAGGATCTACGATTACCTCTTATATATTATTGTGGTTTTACAATTTGCGGCACTATACATTTTTTTAACCTCCATGAAAGCAGATAATCTTTTATGGTGGGAAACCGCCGGCCGCATCTGCAGTATGGGCCTGCTCTGCGGCACATTTGGCATCAATGTAGCGCATGAACTTGGACACCGGGTAAATAAATCCGAGCAACTTATGGCCAAATCACTTTTACTTACATCGCTGTACATGCATTTTTTTATTGAGCACAATAAAGGCCATCACAAAAATGTGGCAACGCCCGAAGACCCCAGCAGTGCAAGATTAAATGAACCTGTTTTTATTTTCTATTTCCGAACAATTATCTTCTCTTATATTTCAGCCTGGAAAATTGCCAATAATGAGATGAAGAAAAAAGGCCTCTCCGTTTTACATTGGAAAAACGAAATGTTACAAGCACAAATCATTCAGCTTTTATTTGTGGCGGCTATCGTTTTTTTATTTGGCTGGATGATTACAGTTTACTTTTTAATTGCAGCCACAATCGGTTTCTTATTACTGGAAACCGTGAATTATATTGAACACTATGGCCTGCAGCGTAAGCAGCGTGAAGATGGAAATTATGAAAGAGCCATGCCACATCATAGCTGGAACAGCAATCATATTTTAGGAAGATTGATGTTATTTGAATTAAGCCGCCACAGCGATCATCATTACCTGGCCAGCAGAAAATACCAGGTATTAAAGCACCATGATGATGCCCCTCAATTGCCAACAGGATATCCTGGCAGCATGATACTGGCCATGGTGCCGCCGCTTTGGTTTTATGTGATGAATAAAAAGATCAGGCAACTGCAAAGCCAGTCATAAACTTTCCATTCATCCTGTTCTACCATATAAAATTAAACTGCCACAGTTTTTTAGTTTATATTTAAATCAAGTAAATGTCCTTTTGTTCACCCAAACAACTGTTTTATGAAATTGCTGAAACTTCTTTTCTGCTGTACATTTTTATTGTTGGTTCAAAATTCATTTTCACAAACCATGTGGAAATATTTTACACCAGAAGATTTTGAAGCCAGGCGTAATAAGGTAATGGAAAAGATCGGTGATGGATTTTTGATATTACAAGGAGCCGAATTACCCGAAGCTTATGTAAAATTCAGGCAGGATAATAATTTTTATTACCTCACTGGAGTAGAAATGCCCGATGCTGTTTTGATACTTGATGGAAAATCCAGGCAGTCAATTTTATTAGTGCCTGACAATATCTCAAATGATATTAAAACAGAAGCCCTCATTAAACCAGGCAATGAAGCAGCAACTGCTTACAAATTCACCAGAGTTCTTTCTAAAACATTCATGACAGGGATTCTGAGTAGTTTCGCTGCAAGCGGGCAAACTTTTTATCTCCAGTCATCACCGCAGGAAACAACTGAAATGAGCCGTGACAGATGTATGATGACAAGAGCAAACCGCCTTAACGATCCATGGGATGGCAGAATATCAAAAGAAGTAAATTTCTATAACAAAATAAAAGAACGCTTTCCATCAACTAACATAAAAGATATCAGTCCCATACTGGATGATATGCGTTGGGTAAAAGACAAAAAAGAAATTGCCGTGCTAAGAGAATGTGGCCGCATAGGTTGCCTGGGCATTAATGAAGCTATTAAAGTTACCAGGCCAGGCATTTACGAATACCAAACAGTGGCCGCCTGCAATTTTATTTATGAAAACATGGGTACTACAGGCCCGGCATATTATGCCATTGCAGCATCAGGCGAACGCGGATTGATATGGCATTATAATGCCAACAATCATATAATGGAAGCAGGCACAGTGCTGCTGATAGATTATGCTCCCGAGGTTAATTATTATGTAACCGATATTACCAGAACCTGGCCTGTACAGGGAGAATTCAGCAGCGAACAATTAAAATTTTACAACTGCGTAAGAGAAGCCCGTGATGAAATAATAAAAGTGATGAAACCCGGTGTTACCATCGACGATTTAAAAAAAGTTGGAGAGCAAGTTTATAAAAAGAATGGACTGGAAAAATACTGGTTTGGATATGTTGGCCATTTTGTGGGCATGGCTGTACATGATGTTGGATCATACGACAAACCATTTGTGGAAGGCGTGGTATTTAATGTAGAACCCATTCTGGAAGACAAAGAAAAAAAGATTCACATAAGGCTGGAGGATACGATTGTTATAACCGCAACCGGTGCCGAGAATCTTACGCCTCAGTCGCCGATAGAACCTGCAGATATTTATAAACTGATGAAAGAAAAAGGTGTTGGCGAAAAATAACGCTACCCGGTAATTTTTGACTGACCAAAATAGCTGTGCAGTACTTGCGGTAAATCAATTCCACTTTCGGTTTGGTTATTTTCCAGCAAACAGGCCATTATCCTTGGCAGCGCCAATGATGAGCCGTTTAATGAATGTACCAGTTGTGTTTTACTATCGCCATCTTTAAAACGGATCTTCATGCGGTTGCTTTGAAAAGTTTCAAAATTGCTGACAGAACTCACCTCCAGCCATTTTTGCTGTGCAGCACTGTACACTTCAAAGTCATAAGTAAGTGCCGATGCAAAACTCATATCGCCGCCGCACAATCTTAAAATACGATAAGGTAATTTAAGTGCGTTCAATAATTTTTCAATATGGCTTACCATCTCCTCAAGTACCTCGTAACTTTTATCTGGATGAACGATCTGTACTATTTCAACTTTATCAAATTGATGAACACGATTTAATCCACGAACATCAGCACCAAAACTGCCGGCTTCTCTTCTGAAGCAGGGTGTATACGCTGTCATCTTTACCGGCAGATCAGTTTCTTTTAAAATTTCATCCCGGTAAATATTGGTAACCGGTACTTCGGCAGTTGGAATCATGTAAAACCCATCGGCAGGCATATGATACATCTGTCCTTCTTTATCGGGTAACTGTCCCGTGCCATAAGCACTTGCTTCGTTCACCATCAGCGGTGGTAAATATTCGGTATAACCTGCCGCAGTATTATAATCTAAAAAATACTGTATTAACGCCCTTTGCAGCTTTGCTCCCTTTCCTTTAAACAAAGGAAAACCGCTGCCGGTAATTTTTGCTCCGGTTTCAAAATCTACCAGATCGTATTTTTTAATCAAATCCCAATGAGGCACAGCAGTTGATGGTAATACTGGCTTTATTCCTCCTTCTTTTACGGTTTCATTGTCTTCAGGTGTTTTTCCTTTTGGTACAGATGAGTGCGGCAGATTTGGTAGCAAAACCAATTCATCATGAAGTAATTTCTCAGCATTGGCAAGCTTTTGTTCAAGATCTTTCTGCGAAGTCTTATTCGCAGCTACTTCCTGCTTTTTACTTTCAGCAGCATCTTTTTCACCCTTTCCCATCAGCATACCAATTTCTTTACTGGCTGCATTAATGCCTGCCTGCAAGGCTTCAGTTTCTGTTTTTAACTTCCGTACCTGCTCATCTGTTTCCAGTAATTTATCTACAACCGATAAATCAGTAATATTTTTAACCGCTAATTTTTCTTTCACCAAATCCGTGTTCTGCCTGATATAATTGATCTGTAACATGTATTATTAAAAATTTTGGCAAAGATACAATTTGCAGCCTTTACCATAATCTTGTCATAATAAGTTACGCTTTAGACGGCGGAGGGGGATTCTTTTTTATATTTGCACAATGCAACACGTGCAAGACGATTTACAGGTAAGGTGGCTTAAGTTACGCATCAAATTAAAAGAACGATTTGGTATTAAGCCCGATATGGATGGCATTCTTTTCCTTATCGGCATACAGGAACTGGGCAGCGGTAAACAGGATTTCAGCAAGGAAGAAAAACAGGACCTGATGCATATTGCTGTTTGCACCGTACTTTCGCTCAGCGGTTATTATGTAAACGAAGGCAATGATGATGAAGGCTGGCCGCACTTTAAACAGTTAAAACCTTTACCCGGCTTTATATTGATAGAACAGGAAAATTTTTTGAAAGACCATGTCTTACTCTATTTTAAAAATCAAAATTTTATAGACTGATTATTTTATGAAAACACTGAAAATTATTACCACGTTTACATTGGTTTGCTTTTTTACCATTTATGGTAGTGCCCAGGTTAAAAAACCACCTACTAAGGTACCAGTCACTACAAAACCGGTTACCAAAAAACCCAACAACCAGGTTGCCAATGCTCCTAAACAAGTAAAGGTATCCGGCACCAGGGTAAAAGTTACTACCGACTCAGGTGTCATAATCATACGCCTGTACGATAATACGCCCTTACACAGAGACAACTTTATCAAACTGGTAAAAGAACATTTTTTCGACAGCTTGCTGTTTCATCGGGTAATCCCGGGTTTCATGATACAGGGTGGAGACCCAAACAGTAAATATGCGCCTGCGGGACAAATGCTCGGCAATGGTGATGTTGGTTATACAATTCCTGCAAACTTTGATTCAACACGCTATCATAAAAAAGGAGCTTTGGCAGCTGCAAGGCAACCCGACCATGTTAATCCCACCAAAGCCAGCAGCGCTTGCCAGTTTTATATTGTACAAGGCAAAACATGGACTGATGAAGAATTAAATATGTTTGAAATGCAAAGAGGTTATAAATATTCACCGGCACAAAGGCTACTGTATAAAACCGTTGGCGGAACGGCGCAATTAGATATGAACTATACCGTATTTGGTGAAGTGGAAAGCGGTTTTGAAGTTATTGATAAAATTGCTACTGTAAAAAGAGATGGCTATAACCGTCCGTTTGGCGATATACGCATGTATATTGAACTGATAAAATAGTATACCACTGCTGACTATCGGGGCAAAATCCTTATTTTGCACCCGATTTAGTTAACCTCAAATTTTTTATAATGAATTTTCCTGAAAATCTTCGCTATACCAAAGACCACGAATGGGTTTCATTAGATGGTAATACAGCTACTATTGGCATAACCGATTTTGCACAACGTGAGCTGGGAGATATTGTTTACATTGATGTAAACGCTAAAGGTAAAGCATTGGCTGCCGAAGAAATTTTTGGCAGTGTAGAAGCAGTAAAAACAGTTAGTGATCTTTTTTTACCATTAGCCGGTACTATTACTGAAGTAAATGCCAAACTGGATGCTCAGCCCGAACTGGTAAACAGCGATCCGTATGGCGATGGATGGATGGTAAAAATGACAGTAGATAATATTGCCGATTTTGAAACCCTGATGAATGCCGAAGCTTATACAGCTTCCGTAGCCTGATTACAAAACTTGAAATGGATAACAGGGAGGCCCCAAATACAGCATTGACCATAAAAAAATTTGTTCCGGGTATTATCTGGTTTTTTTTGATTTTAACAGCTATAAGTATACCGGGTTACGATTTACCCGAAGTAGATAACTGGCTGATTGAAATAAATTTCGATAAATTTATCCATGTAGGATTATTTGCCGTATTAGCATTCTTATTTATGTACCCGCTGGTAAAATCAAATTTAACAGCAAAACAAAAATGGCAGTACTGCATAAAAATTACCCTGGCAACTATTATCTGGGGATTATGTACCGAGCTTATTCAAAAATTCTTTATCCCCGGCCGTAGCTATAACCTGAGCGATTTTGCTGCCGACGGACTGGGTGCTGTTGCTGCCCTGGTTTTTATAAAACTCCGGTTTCTTAAATAAAAAACAGCTGAAACCCAAAACTGGTCTAAGTCCGTAATATTTCTTTACTTTGTTTCATCCGTTTTAACAACTTACATTTGTATATGCAAAACACCGAGAACATGGAATACAATACCACCAGAAATTTTCTGGTGATGAGAGAATATGGAAGGCATATTCAGAAAATGGTTGAATACCTGCTTACCATTAAAGACAAAGAAGAAAGGCAGCGTAATGCTTATGCTGTAATAGAGCTGATGGGTTTTTTAAATCCGCACCTGAAAAATGTTGAAGATTTCCGGCATAAATTATGGGACCATCTTTTTCTCATCAGCGATTTTACCCTTGATGTGGAAAGCCCTTATCCCATACCCACCCGTGAAACTTTAAAGGCTAAACCTGAGCGCCTGCATTATCCAAAAAAATATCCCAAATTCAATCACCTGGGAAAAAATATTGAGGTAGTAATTGATAAAGCACTTAAAGAAGAAAACCCCGAGAAAAAACAGGGATTTGCCAATGCAGTAGCTTATTACATGAAACTTACATACAGCAACTGGCATAAAGAACTGGTACATGACGATAACATCCAATCAGAACTATCGAGCATAACCAAAGGCGAACTGGAATTTAACAACCGCCCGTTTGTTAAGCACCGTACCGATAACCGTGATGACCGTGATGATTATGGCAAGCGTAGCGGCGGAAACAATTACCGCAAAAACTTTGGCGGCCGCAGTAATAATAATTCGGGCAGCAACAGGGGAAGCCGCGATAACCGTGGTGGAAACAGGGATAACCGTGGCGGAGGAAATGACAGCAGAAGTAATAACAGGAATTATAAAAAAAGATATTAAACACGCCTGTGTTAATTTATTAATGAATTACCCTGATTAAATTCAGGGTTTTTTATTTTTGGCTTTAATTTAGAATATATTTACCCCATGCAATCATTTGAAGTAAGAGGAGGAAAAAGTTTATCTGGTGAAATAACGCCACAGGGTGCCAAAAACGAAGCCCTGCAGGTTATTTCGGCAGTACTGTTAAGTGCCGGAGAAATCACTATTTCCAATATACCCGATATTGTTGATGTAAACCTGCTGATTGAACTGCTGGGAGAAATGAAGGTAAAAATAAACAGGCTCAGCCGGGATACCTGTACATTTCAGGCCGATGATGTAGATGTAGATTACCTGCACAGCGAGGCCTATCATAAAAAAAGCGGAAAGCTCCGTGGCTCGGTAATGCTGGCCGGCCCTATGCTGGCCAGGTTTAAAAAAGCTTATATACCAAAACCCGGTGGCGATAAAATAGGCCGCCGCAGATTAGATACGCATATTATCGGTTTCGAAAAACTGGGGGCTTCATTTGCTTACGATACCGATGACGGTTTCTTTCATCTTACAACAACCGGGCTAAAAGGTGCCAATATTTTATTAGATGAGCCCAGCGTAACCGGCACTGCCAATATTTTAATGGCTGCATCAATGGCCAGTGGAACAACTACTATTTACAACGCGGCCTGCGAACCATATGTACAACAGCTTTGCCGGATGCTTACCCGGATGGGTGCAAACATTAGTGGCGTGGGCAGTAATATGCTTACCATTACCGGTGTTGATACTTTAGGTGGAACAGAACACCGCATGTTACCCGATATGATTGAAGTTGGTTCATTTATTGGCCTGGCTGCCATGACACAAAGTGATATCAGCATTAAAAATGCAGGCCTCGAACACTTAGGTGTCATCCCCGAAAAATTTCAGCAACTTGGTATACAAATGAATTTTAAAGGAGATGATATTCATATACCGGCCCAGGAAATTTATGAGATACAAAAATATATGGATGGTGGTGTTTTAACCGTGTACGATCATCCCTGGCCGGGCTTTACGCCCGATCTGCTCAGCATTGTTCTGGTAACAGCCATACAGGCAAGAGGCAGTGTACTCATTCATCAGAAAATGTTCGAAAGCCGTTTGTTCTTTGTAGATAAGCTGATAGATATGGGAGCACAAATTATTTTATGCGACCCTCACCGTGCCGTGGTTATAGGTTTGGAAAGAGAACAGCAGTTACGTGGTATAACCATGAGCAGCCCCGACATACGTGCCGGCGTGGCCCTCCTCATTGCTGCATTAAGTGCACCGGGTAAAAGCACTATACAGAATATTGAACAGATAGACAGGGGTTATCAGCATATTGATGTAAGGTTACAGGCTTTAGGTGCTGATATAAAAAGGATTTAGACTAAACAACCCTTGTAGCTTTTGTTTGAAAGCTTCTTCTTTATTTAATGAAATTTTTAAAATACATATCACTGGTTTTCTTTGTTATAATCTTAACCAGTTCGTGCCGTAATAAAACAGTGGAGTTACTTTCCCAAAAATGGGACTGTGTTCAGGTAGAAAATATTGTTCCTCCTGATACCCGGTTTCAATCGGCCGAAGATTCTGTCAATGCCGTGCAATTACAATCAATGCTGCAAATGTTAAACTGGACATTTACAAACAATATGACCTACAGTTGTGCCGTAGGTAGCAGAGTTACTGTGCAGGGGAAATATGAATTAATTGAAAACGGGAGTATATTAATTCTTACACCCGAAACAAAAAATAATATTAACAGGTATATTATTACATCGCTTACCCAAAACCAATTAATACTGACCGGCAGTGCCGAAAACGCTAAGTTAGTGCTGCACTTCAGGCCTGGCTGATCAAATAAAAATTAAATAGTTTCTTTGCATATGAATAACCCCGATCATAAACTTATCATCATCACAGCTCCGTCCGGTGCCGGTAAAACTTCCATTACCAGGCACCTGATGAAAACTTTTCCGCAGCTGGCTTTTTCAATATCTGCCGCCACACGCAGTCCCAGGAATAATGAAAAAACCGGCGTTGACTATCATTTCATGAGTACCGAAGTATTCAAAGAAAAAATTCAACATAATGAATTTGTAGAATGGGAAATGGTGTACGAAGGAAAATATTACGGTACTTTAAAATCAGAAATGAAAAGAATCTGGAACGAGCATAAAATCCCTGTGCTGGATATAGATGTTAAAGGAGCTATTCATGTACAGCAACAGTACCCCAATACATCGCTCAGCATTTTTATACAGGCCCCATCCATTGATGAATTAAAAAAAAGGCTGGAAAGCCGTGGTACCGAAACTGCCGAATCGTTGGCAGCCAGGATCAATAAAGCTTCTTACGAACTTTCGTTTAAAGATCATTTTAATAAAACAGTCATTAACGATAACCTGCAACGTGCCTGTAGCGAAGCAGAAGCCATTGTTGCCAATTTTATCAATGCATAACTGCCATTTAAAAACTCTTTCTTATTTTTAGATATGGATTGGATAGCACTTCTTGCCATTATTGCTGCTTTGTTGCTTATCGGATTTTTTGCGGGGATAGAAACTGCCTTCATCTCCACCAACAAGCTTTCGATTGAACTAAACAAAAAGCAAGGTACCAAAAGCGGAAAAATATGGGGCTTTTATGCCGAAAACCCTGCAAAATTTATTGGCACCACGCTGGTAGGCATTAACCTTGCCTTTGTAATATATGGCTCACTCGTTGTAGAAATGCTATCGCCTATGTGGCTTAGTATAAAGTCCCTGTTATCTCCCAAATTAACCGACTTTGTTGATTATATTAAACTTTTTGTTGAAACACTTACTGCTACACTGATTGTAGTTTTTGTTGAATTTTTTTTCAAAGCATTTTTCAGGGCACGTAACAGCAGCATGCTCAGTTCAGGTATCATCAGCAGTATGGTACAGTTATTTTACTGGCTGTTTTCAGCTATTGGTTCTCAGCTTGTACGTTTTGCCGAGTGGATTTTGAAATATATCCTCAATGTAAAAATGAACAGCAAAAAAGAGATCTTCAGTAAAGTTGACCTGGAACATTTTATGCAGCACCATAAACACCAGGAAGTAGAAGACAGCAGTGAGATCAACAAAGAGTTATTCGAAAATGCTTTATCGCTCAGCGAAACCAAACTGAGAGAGTGCCTGATACCACGCAAAGAAATTGAAGCAGTTACCATCAATACTTCTGTTGCCGAGGTAAAAGCAAAATTTATTGAAACACGTTTAAGCAAATTGCTGGTGTACGAACAGGATATTGATAATATCAGCGGTTATATTCACCAGCTCGACCTGTTTAAACAGCCGGCAACAATAAAAGAAATACTGCTGCCCATACCCACCGTGCCTGAAAGTATGAGCGCTACCGACCTTATGAATAAATTCAGCAAGGAAAGAAAATCTATTGCCTGGGTAATTGATGAGTTTGGCGGCACAGCTGGTATTGTAACCATGGAAGACCTGCTGGAAGAAATTTTCGGCGAAATAAAAGACGAGTATGATATTGAAGAGTTTGTTGATAAACAACTGGCCAGTAATGAATTTATTTTCAGTGGCCGTGTTGAGCTGGACTATTTAACTGAAAAGTACGGGCTGTTGTTTCCCAATGATGAAGAAACAGAAACTTTATCGGGCTATATTATTAAAAACAACGAAGAGATTCCCCGGTTAAAAGACCATATTATTATCGGCAATTACCAAATTGATATTTTAAGTATGAGTGATACCCGTATTGAAATGGTTAAGCTCAAGTTGCTTACTTAGCATGTGTTATAAACTTTCTCTTATTTTATTTTGATGATTATTGCTGTTAACATGCGTTTACAAAAAAACCAGCAGCCGGAAGGTTACGGGGATTTTGTGCCTGAGCTCTTTAACCGGTTGGCAAAAAAATATCCGCAACATCAGTTCATTTATATTTTCGACAAACCGTACAATGAAAAACTGATCTTTGGAGAAAATGTATTACCTGTAATAGCCGGGCCTCAAACAGTTAACAGTCTTCGGCTGCAATATTGGTTTAATTTTAAAATACCCAAAATTTTACGACAGCATAAGGCCGATGTATTTGTAAGTCCTGAAGGTATTTGCTCTGTGAGAACAAGAAAACCACAATGCATGATAATTAATGGCTCGGGTTTTTTGCGGCCACCGCTAACTGCAAAAAAGTGGGTAGCTGGGTTTTATAAAAAATTTACAGCCTTGTTTTTAGCCAAAGCAAAAAGCATCCTGGCTGTTTCGGAATTTGCCAGATCTGAAATAATCAATCTCTATAAAATACCGGCTGATAAAATTGAATTGATATACCCTGCAGTTGATGAAAATTTCAAACCACTGGACTGGGAAGAAATAGAAAATATCAGGGAGAATTATGCCGATGGTAAAGCCTATTTTTTGTTCAGTGGAGATATTAACCAGCAGAGCAACTACATTAACCTGTTAAAGGCATTTTCGTTTTTTAAAAAAAGACAAAAAAGTACTATGCTGCTTTTATTTGCGGGTAAAGCCGATGAACAATTTATTAAAGACCTGCAGACTTATAAATACCGGGATGAAGTAAAGCTGCTTAATAATTTATCAACCGCCGAACTGGCAAAAATAACTGCTGCTGCCTATGCCATGGTTTACCCGGTTATAAACAGCGATTTAGTCATTTCTCCGTTACAGGCTATGCAATGTCATATACCGGTTATCGCATCAGATGCCGGGGCCCTGCCAACTATTTGCGCTGATGCAGCCCTGTATTGCAAACCTGAAGATTTTAATGATATTGCCCAAAACATGATGCTTGTTTTTAAAGACGAAGGAAAAGCAAAAGAATTAGTAAGCGCCGGCAAAAAACAAGTTAAGAAACACAATTGGAACAAAGCAGCTGAATTATTGATGCAATCCATTCAAAAATCTTTCAATAGTTAATTTCAGTTAAATTTGCAGCCTGCCTGCCGGTTGGCGGGTTCACAAATACAGGTATATAAACTTATCATTGAATTATGAATCAATCTACTATAAAAATTGACGTACTACTTGACCCCAATAAAGTACCCGAACAAATAAACTGGATTGCCAGCGACAGTACTGCCAATATGGTTCAAAAAGCCAAGGCCATGAGTGTGGCTTTTTGGGATGGTACAGATAAGACAGCGCTACGCATTGATCTGTGGACAAAAGACATGATGGTGGATGAAATGGCCGACTTTTATTACCAGATGCTGATGAGCATGGCTGATACTTTTAAAAGAGCCACACAACAACAGGAAATGAGCGACGATATGAAAAAATTTGCCAAAGAGTTTTTTGAAAAATTCAGGGCTATACAGATGAAAGAGCAGAAATAGTTGAAAGTTCGTATGCTGCTTAAGCTATGAACAGCAGTAATAAAATAAAAAACATAACATTATGAGTTTAGAAACACAGATAATGACCGAAATGAAAGAGGCCATGAAAGCTAAGAACGAAGGGGTTTTGCGTGCCTTGCGTGCCATTAAGGCCGAGATTATAAAAGCCAAAACAGATCCCGGTGCAGGTGGCCAGGTTGACGAAGCTACCGAACAGAAATTTTTACAAAAGATGATGAAACAACGCAGGGACTCACTGGATATTTTTGAAAAACAGGGTCGTGAAGACCTGGCTGTAAAAGAAAAAGAAGAGATGGCAGTGATAGAAAAATTTTTACCTAAACAACTTGATGAAGCGGAACTGAAAGTGATCATAAAAAAAATAATTACAGAAACCGGAGCTTCCTCGGCTGCCGATATGGGCAAGGTAATGGGTGTAGCCAGTAAGCAACTGGCAGGCAAAGCCGATGGAAAAACCATCAGCAATATTGTTAAGGAAATACTGGCCGGGTAGATTTTGTTATATTGAGGCTGTAAAAATTTGCCATGCTTATAGATTTAATTTTTGCGGCACTACTGGTAATGGCCATATTTAAGGGCTATCAAAAAGGCCTGATCATTGCCATATTTTCCATCATTGCTTTTATCCTGGGGCTGGCAGCTGCATTAAAATTATCAACAGTTGTTGCCGGCTATTTAAAAGACAGCATCAATGTATCGGCTAAATGGTTGCCTTTTATTGCTTTTGCTTTGGTATTTTTTGGCGTAGTTCTTTTAGTAAGACTGGGAGGTAAATTAGTTGAGAAGGCTTTTCAGGTAGCTTTACTGGGTTGGGTAAACCGCATAGGTGGCATCTTTTTATACGCAGCCCTCTACACGATTATTTTGAGCATTTTTATTTTTTACGCCGAAAAACTACAACTAATCCAACCTGCAACTATTCAATCCTCGCAAACGTATAGCTTTATACAACCCTGGGGACCAAAAGTGATGGATAGTTTTGGCAGTGTTATCCCCTGGTTTAAAGATATGTTTACAGAGTTGGGCGATTTTTTTAATTCGTTATCAAACAAAATTCAGCATTAATTTCAGCCATTATCTTATTTAACGTAATTTTAGCCCGAATCACCGGTTTCATAACTTTAAGATTGAGATAGCGGTTTATATTAAACAATTTGCATTAACGAATGAGTTACGAAATAAAACAAGACGGAAAATTTAAATTTATTGAAGAAGGCGATGGTGAACCGCTGGTATTATTGCATGGCCTGTTTGGTGCACTCAGCAATTTTCAGTTTCTAATTGAGCATTTTCGTAAAACTAACAAAGTGGTGGTGCCGCTTTTACCTTTACTCGAGCTCGACCTGCTGCATACCTCGGTAGGTGGCCTGCAAAAATTTGTTCATCGTTTTATTGAGTATCGTAATTACAATGATATTCACTTACTGGGCAATTCATTGGGTGGCCATGTGGCACTGGTGCATATTTTAAAGCAACCCGAACGTATCAAATCAATCATACTTACCGGCAGCTCCGGCTTATTTGAAAACGGCATGGGTGATACTTATCCCAAACGCGGCGATAAGGAATACATCCGCAAAAAAACTGAACTTACTTTTTACGATCCGGCCATGGCAACCGATGAACTGGTTAATGAAGTCTTTGAAATAACCAATAACCGGATGAAAGTGATCAAGATCATCGCCCTGGCAAAAAGTGCCATCCGTAATAATTTAGGTGAAGAGTTAAACCAGATAAAACAACCCGCCTGTCTCATTTGGGGAAATAATGATACCATTACTCCACCATTTGTTGCCAAGGAATTTCACCGGTTAATGCCTACCAGCGAATTACATTTTGTAGATAAATGCGGCCATGCACCAATGATGGAAGTACCAGAAGAGTTCAACAGGCTGCTGGATGCGTTTTTAACAAAATTAAAAACACCGGCTGCAACAGTTTAGTA
>JBATAS010000227.1:0-5614 GCA_049661965.1 Ferruginibacter sp.
GTTTATGTGTTTAAGATAATAATAAATTGGGTGCCTTCACCTTCTTTGGTTTCAACTTTAAGTTCGCCACCATGCCCTTTAGTAACAATATCATAACTCATACTCAGGCCCAGTCCCGTTCCCTGCCCGGTTGGTTTGGTAGTAAAAAACGGTTGAAATATTTTTTCTTTTACAGATTCAGGTATGCCATTTCCATTGTCAATCACGCTGATCTCAACTTTATCAGCAATTTTTTTTGTTATTACGGAAACGACAGGTTCATACCCCGGAATATTCAATTGCTTTTTTTCGTTAACTACATAAAAGGCATTAGTCAATAAGTTTAATACAACTCTGCCAATGTCCTGGGGGATGATATTTATTTCCCTAAGGCTGTCATCAAAATCGGTTTTAAATGATGCATTAAAGGATTTATCTTTTGCCCTCAATCCATGATAACTCAATCGTAAATATTCATCGCAGAGCGCATTAATATCAGTTGGTTCTTTTGTGCCGCTACTACTGCGGCTGTGTTGCAGCATTCCTTTTACTATGCCATCGGCACGTTTACCGTGGTGATTTATCTTTAGTTCGTTTTCTTTAATATCATGCAGAAGCACTTTAACTTCATTAATATTTCCTTTATCAATTTCCTGTCCGGCTTCATCAATCAATTCAGTATTTACTTCTGAAAAATTATTGACGAAGTTTAATGGGTTTTGAATTTCATGGGCAATGCCTGCCGTGAGCTCTCCCAGGCTCGCCATTTTTTCTGATTGAATTAGCTGGGTTTGGGTGGATTTTAAGTCTGTTAATGTTTTCTTCAATACAATATTGGTCTTTTGTTTTTGGCGGTTGTTCCGGTAAAGAAAAACAGCTAATAAAAGAAAAATACCGGCCCCGCCCAGTAAAAGATTAGTTCTGATCTTATTTTTATAACTGATGCTTTCTGCTTCAATATCCCTTTTACGTTGTTCTTCCTCCATCGTCATCATCTGGATTTGCTGATTGGTCCTGGTGCTGTTCAAACTGTCATTTGCTGCTGAATACACTTTCCAGAATTTTACAGTACTGTCCGCATTTTTGTTTTGAAAATAATCAATCAACATCCTGGCGGGCTTAAGAGACATGTAAGCTGATGGTGTATTTTGTACGGCTTCAATTGCCATTTTGCAATACCATGCAGCAGAATCATATTGCCTGTAGTGATTGAAATGTTCTGCAATGGCTACATAACTCATATTTAAAAAGCGGGGAGATTGTGTCCTTTTTGCAATAACCACTCCTTCAGCAAAATACTTTTGTGCAGTAATTTGATCTCCGCTTTTACTGTATACGCTGCCCATTATTGACTGTACTATAGAATTAGTTCCCATCGCCATACTTTTAGTTTCACTATTTAGTGCAGTTTTAGCATAAAACATAGCGGAGTCGAGATTTCCGGCATTAAGAAAAGTAGCTGCCAGGTTGGTAGTAGGGAACCACCAGTTGTCGCCTTTTGATTGATTTGCATAAAATAGCGCTGACCTGTATAAGCTGAGTGCTTTATCTGTTTCAAGCCTGTCTTTATAAATATGTCCCATTTGATTAAGCGCAAACCACAGGAATGCTTTGTTTCCCGATTGCTCGGATAAAGCAACTGCTTTTCGGTGTAATTCCAACGCCTTTACATAGTTACCGGTAAGCCTGTATCCTTGTGCGACAGCACTCCATCCGGCTGACTCTATCATAATATTTTTTCTTTCCCGGCCCAGTGTTAAAAGTTTTTGCCCCAGGTCCAGTATCAACAGGGGAAAGCCATCTATGGATGTAGTGTAAAACGAAGTATTAAGGGCTGACATTTTATCCGGATCAGTTTCCTTTTTTAAAAGAGAGAAAATTGAATCACAGGTTTTCGATATTTTAATCTCAGTACTATCCTGGCTGATAGCAGGATAATTATTTAAGACAATACTTATTATTATCAACAGTTTCTTCATTACTGGTAATTGTAGTTATAATTTATTAGCAAACCTGTTCCTTCTCCTTCTTTCGTCTCTGCCTTCATCCAGGTAGCTACCGGGACTTCATCCTGTTTATTCGGGTAATATAATTGTAAACCCGGTTCCTTCATTTTCATTCGTTTCCACTTTCAGTTCCCCACCATGCCCCTTGGTTACAATGTCGTAGCTTAAAGATAGCCCTAATCCTGTTCCCTGCCCGGTGGGTTTGGTAGTAAAGAAAGGTTGAAATATTTTTTCTTTTACGGAATCAGGTATTCCGTTACCATTGTCGGTTACTTTAATTTCAATTTGATGCCCAACTTTTTTTGTACTTACAGAAACTGTTGGTTCGTATGATTCGGTTGAGTTAGCCAAAGCATTTTTCTTTTCATTTACTGCATAAAAAGCATTCGTCAATAAATTCAGTATCACCCTTCCAATATCCTGCGGAATAATATTTATTTTTCCGATTGAATTATCAAAATCAGTTTTCATGGTTGCATTAAATGATTTGTCCTTTGCCCGCAGACCATGATAGGAAAGACGGAGATATTCATCGGCCAGTTTATTAATATCCGTTGGCTCTTTTACAGCACTGCTGCTTCGGCTGTGCTGCAGCATACCTTTTACAATGGCATCGGCCCGTTTACCGTGGTGGTTTATTTTTTCTAAATTCTGCTTTACATCTTCTGCAATTTCCTTTGCATCATCATAATTTCCTTTGGCCATTTCGCCTTTCATTTCTTCAAGCAGTTCATTACTTACTTCACTGAAATTATTTACAAAGTTCAACGGGTTTTGTATTTCATGTGCGATACCTGCGGTGAGTTCACCAAGTGAAGCCATTTTTTCTGATTGTATAAGTTGGGTTTGTGTTGCTTTTAATTTACTAAGGGTTTCTTCTGCTTTTTGTTTCTGGCCTTCAATGATAAGATTTTTATGTTGCAGATCTTTGTAAGTATGGCTAAGCCTCTTTTTGTTGCGGTTAATGATCCAGACAATAATTAATAAAGTGAGTGCAGCTGCAAAAGCCGAAAATATAAGCCAGCGTTGTTGTATCGTCTTATTCACAAACTCCTGTTCTTTTTTCGAAAATTCATTTTCTGCTTTATAATTTGCTACTATTCGCTCACTCTCCAGGCTCTGTAAACTATCGGCATATATTTTAAATTTCCTGAAATATTTAATAGCATTATTTCCATCGCCCATGGCTTCATAAATGTCCGCAACAATTTCATAAGCATCCCGTTTAAGTTGTACCTGGCCCATGTGCTCTGCCTTTTGCAAAGCTTCAAGTCCGCTTGCCAATGCATCTTTATATAAACCTTTGCTTTTTTGAACTTTTGCCAAACCAATTAAAGCTTTACAGATTGCTCTTCCATTACCCTGTTGTTTGGATAGTGTAAGTGCATTTTCAAAAAACTCGTAAGATTTTTGTGTACTGTCTAACCTGAAGTAGGTATCGGCCAGGGTATTGGTAACAGCTACCAGAATGCCGGGAATTTTTTTAAGTTTTGCCAATTCAAATGCAACGCTTAGGTTTTGTAAAGCTTTGGCAGGGTCATTTTGCTCAAGATTTACTTCGCCAATATTATTGTAGGCAAGCGCCATGCTTGATGTATCAGCAATTTCTGCCGCAATTTTTAATGTTTCCTTATAAGCAGTCTCCGCTTCATTCATCTTGCCCTGGTAAAAATAAACAGTGCCTATATTGTTATAGCTGCTCATGATTACCGGCTTATTGTCTACGGATTCTGCAGCTTTAAGTGATGCGTAATATTTTTGTAAAGCCACCGGATAATTCCCCTGGTTTAAGTGCATTGTAGCAATATTTCCAAGCAGGCCGGGTAAGTTTTTTTTGAAATGCCCCTTTTCAGCCAAAGTGTATGCTTTTTCATAATATTCCAAAGCTTTTTCATAATTGCCTTTGGTTTGATAAGCATTGCCATAAAGATTAATAGCATCTACTTCGCCTGCCTTGTATCCCGATGATTTGCAATCTTCCAGCAGGGTTGGTAATATAAGCAAGGCTGAGTCGGGGTAACTATCGGCATATATTGAAACAATTCTATTCAGCGTGTTCAGGTATGAGGTATCAGCGCTGAAATTCTTTTTTAATTCCTGTGCTTTTAATTTAGCCTTTAGCTGATCCAGGTCGTTTTGTTGTGCCAGGGCACAAACTGTAAAACCAAAATTCAGTAAAGCAAAAAGAAAAAATAAACGGTAAAACTGTCTCATGCCGGTGTGCCTGTTTATTTCAGGTTAAAAAAGTGAAAAATCTGGTGGTTGAAAATAATCTTTTTATGTGAATAATCTACACTGAAATTTGACTGTATAGCCGAATAAAGAAGCTCCGTTTTTTTAGTGCTGTGCAATTCAAATTGTACGCTACCTCGTGGAGCCTCAACTGGAGGAGTTTGCCCTGGACTGTGGCACTCCTCTGTTCATAAGCAGTATGGAAGCAGTAAATATCCTTATAAGGATATTTGTACATAAGGGAAAAAAAACTTACCTTACTCTTTATCTAAAACTAAACTATATGCAAAAATTAATTAAAAAATTTCATCCGCTCCGTTGGGCTGTAGCAGTATTGGTTGTTTCTGTTTTTTTTATAGCCTGTAATGGCGATGAAACAAAAAAGGAAGAGGCACCTGCACCTGTTGAAGTTAAAAAAGACAGTCTGCCTCCCATTGATAACGATAGCCTTATTAAGGATAAGCCTGAAACAATAATAAATAAGCCAGCACAATAGTGCTTTCTTTTTTTTATATACTTAAAGAAAAAAGCTACACTGCTTTTTTCTTTAAGTATATACCTGTGCTTATGGTTTTTGCTTTTTCAGGTATTAGTAACTCGGGTTACAGCCAGTCTTATTATTATTTTATAACTGAAATAAACGCACCGGATGCTCAGCTGTATACTTACAAAACTTTTTTAACCCTGCAGCCCGACAGCAGGGCCACTGCAAGAATTCAGTTCAACGATCCGGTTTCAAATGAATTGTTTTTATATGAACTAAACCTGGTTGATTCTTCCATTAAATCTGCCAATGCCGCAACAAAATATCTGGTAACAAGTGGCGCAGCAAAACTTATAGTTGGTTCCACCGATTCTGCTTTTTTGGAGCCTAGATTTATTTTTACAAAAAAATATGATAGTCTTGGTTATTATTACGATCCTGCCGGTACAGAAGTAAAAATGCCTGACGGAAAATGGGTTGCGGCAATAACCAACAGCAGCCAGCAAAAGACTTACGAAGACCTGCGGCATGATGCAGGTTTTGTTGGTTCATTTTATTTTGAGACTGATGATTTTTATCAATACATTTTCGATGAACGTACCAGGGCGATTCCGCCACCACGGGATGAAAAAATGTATTTGATTGTTGTAGCCGATACCCAGGATCCAACTGTTGGCAAAAGCACAAAAACTGATCTGGACAATATAACTGTTTTATTTACCACACTTGCAAAAAGCCTGGGCATTGTACGGGTTATTCCAACTTTTATAGCGGGTAATAATTACAGCAAAGCTGCTGTGGAACTTGCGTTGAAAAAACTGGAAGCTCAAAAACCGGCATCGAAAGATATTATTGTGTTTTATTTCAGCGGCCACGGTTACAGGTTGCCAGGCGATGGTAATTATCCACGCAT
>JBATAS010000228.1:0-10101 GCA_049661965.1 Ferruginibacter sp.
ATACCCCTATTATTATTATCCTTTTCAAAATTACTTCACCGGAATTGACAGCAGCAATACCCGTATTTTAGGGTATAACGACAGCCGGCAACCCAATTCCATTGTTCATTTTTATGGTAGCGGTAAATTATACCTGCACTGCGAGCCACGTACATTCAGTAATTATTTTTTATTGACCAAAAACAATTATCAGTATCTAAACAAAATGCTTGCCTTTACCCAAAATGTGCCACAGCATGTGTACTGGGACGATTACTACCATAAACTGAATCGCCGCAGAAACAGCAGTACCGAATTTTCTACGTTCAGCGAAATCATGAAACATCCGGCTTTGAAATATGCATTCTGGTTGTCGTTCCTGCTGCTTGGTTTATATATTTTATTTGGCGGAAAATTACTGCAGCGGGTTATTAAAGAGCTTAAGCCCAATGAAAATACCACCGTCACATTCACCGAAACCATTGGCCGGCTTTACCTGCAAAAAAAAGACAATAAAAATATTGCCGATAAGATGATCACTTATTTTAATGAATACATCCGCAATACCTATTTTTTAAATACTAACCATATTAATGATGATTTCGTGATGGCACTGAGCCGTAAAAGCGGTGTTGAAAAAGATAAAGTTGATACGCTGTACCGAAGCATTGTGGCAACACATAACAGTGATGTAGTAAACGATTATCAATTACTTTCAATGCATGAGCAGATACAATATTTTTATAAAAATAAAGCATAGTATATTTAATAAAACAAAAACTGATGGAAGAAAATTTATTTGAACAACGTATTGATCTCAGTGGCTTAAACCGCTCGGTTTACGAAATTAAAAATGAAATAGGACAGGTTATCATCGGGCAGTTTAAAATGGTTGACCTGCTGTTGATTGGTCTGTTGTGTGATGGCCATATTTTGATTGAAGGCGTACCCGGTGTAGCTAAAACCTTAACGGCAAAATTGATGGCAAAAATCATCGACGTTGATTTTTCACGCCTGCAGTTTACACCCGATCTTATGCCCAGCGATGTGGTGGGTACTTCGGTGTTTAATCCCAGGGAAGCTGATTTTAAATTTAAAGCCGGTCCCATTTTCAGTAATATAATTTTGATTGATGAGATAAACCGGGCACCGGCAAAAACACAGGCGGCACTGTTTGAAGTGATGGAAGAACGCCAGGTTACCATTGATGGTGCTACGCATCAAATGAGTTTTCCGTTCATTGTGCTGGCTACACAAAATCCTATTGAGCAGGAGGGAACTTACCGGCTACCCGAAGCACAGCTCGATCGTTTTCTGTTTAAGATTGAAGTAAAATATCCCACGCTGGATGAAGAGATCACAATCCTTAACCGCCAGCAGGGTAAAACACAAACGCAAATGATGGAAGGGGTAAGAAAAATATTATCGGCAAATGATATTCAACATTACCGCAACCAGGTTCAGTCTATTATTATTGAACCAAAACTGGTAGAGTTTATTGCTAGGATAGTTAATGAAACCCGTAACAATCCTGCATTGTACTTAGGTGCATCGCCAAGGGCTTCGCTGGCTATACTGCGCTCGGCCAAAGCTAATGCAGCCATAAAAGGAAGAGATTTTGTAACCCCGGAAGATATCCTGGAAATGGCGCCACATGTTTTGAGGCATCGTATTATTTTAACACCCGAAAAAGAAATGGAAGGTATTACTGCCGATGATTTAATTGAAACAATTTTAAAAGCGATTGAAGTGCCAAGATGATCTTTGTTTTAGATTTAGCTTTTATCGAACACTTGCAGTTACTATAGTAATTAATAGCAGAACTTATTACTGAATATTGAAAGCACTTACAAAATATATTGGAGAATTATACCTTACCGTTAGGTTTTACCTGGTTGCATGTTTCTGTATTATTTTGTTTTCAGTTGCTTTTTTTGTGCCGGCTATTTTTTCGATTGTAAAAACACTGTTCCTTATTTTTTTAGCGTTTAGTATTATTGATTATGTGTTTCTTTTTGTTTTAAGTAAGCAACCTGCTGCAAAACGTATTATGGCCGACAGGCTTAGTAACGGTGATGAGAATACGATACAGATGCAGGTAAAAAACAATATGCAGTTTTCGGTTGATATGCAGATCATTGATGAATTGCCTGTACAGTTTCAAAAACGTGACTGGGAAATGAATTATCGGTTTAAGGCAGGAGAACAAAAAACTATATTGTATAAACTGCGGCCGGTAAACAGGGGTGAATATCATTTTGGCCGTATCATACTTTATGTGAAATCATTACTTGGTTTATTGATGCGGCGACATAATATAGAAGCCGCTGAAACAGTTCCGGCATATCCGTCTTACCTGCAGATGCGTAAATATGAATTGCTGTCGCAAACATCTATGCAAAACGAACAGGGCAACAAAAGAATGCGTAAGATTGGCCATAGTATGGAGTTTGAGCAGATAAAAGAATATGTACGGGGCGATGATATACGTAGTGTTAACTGGAAGGCCACGGCCAGAAGGGGGTCGCTGATGGTGAATAATTATACCGATGAAAAAAGCCAGCAGGTATATTGTATTATTGATAAAGGGCGTCTGATGAAAATGCCTTTTGGCGGACTAACACTGCTGGATTATGCCATCAACAGTACTTTAGTGCTGGCCAATGTTTGTCTGCAAAAACAAGACAGGGTAGGGCTAATGACTTTTGCAAACAAGATGGGTTCTTTACTGGCTGCCGACCGTAAACCCATACAGCGTGAAAATATTTTACAGCTTTTATACAACCAGGAAACTGCTTTCCTGGAAAGTGATTATGAAATGCTGTATATGCAGATACGCAACCGCATAAAGCACCGTAGCCTGATTGTATTGTACACCAACTTTGAATCGTTGAGCGGATTAAACCGGCAGTTGAATTATTTACGCTCCATTGCAAAACATCATTTGCTGATGCTGGTATTTTTTGAAAACACTGAACTACATACGCTCTCCGGCCTGGATGCACAAAACCTGGAAGAGGTATATATTAAAACCATTGCCGAAAAATTTGAGTTTGAAAAAAGGCTGATTGTAAAAGAATTGAAAAAGCATGGAATACTTTCCATATTGACTCCTCCCGAAAAACTAACTGTTAATGCAGTTAATAAATATTTAGAGCTGAAAGCCAGGCAGGCAATATAGGAGTTTTGTGATCTTTTTCGATAGAGTTGTATTTCAATCTTACCTACGGAATTACATTTTAGTCTATACTGAAAATGTGGTATTATCAGTACAAACCATAATTTAATGTGTAAATAGGTGATTAAACGGCACAAAAGTAGAAATAAGTAAAAAATACACAGATTTATTTTTAATAAGTTTTTGGCAGGATTTCTTTGCTCAGTAAGCATTATAACCAAAATCAACTAAACTATTTTTTGTTAAGCACTTTAATACGTTCATAATTCATTTAATTTTTTGTTAAGTTTTTGTTTTTTTTATGTATTATTGTATGGTCTAAGATTTTCTAAGTAAATATTTGTTTTAATATTTAAACAAAAGTGTAAAACAAATATTGCAGAATTGTTTTCCAATACCCTGCTGATTACCGCCAATATTTCTCTAAAACCATTGCTGATTTTAATTAACCATCAAACTGTTTTTATGAAAAGAATTATCCCCTTAATTTTTATTGTTTTCTTCAGTGTATTAAAAGTTCAGGCGCAGCAATTGAATGCTGCGGAAGCCAATCTGGCTATGAAGTATATCGGATCGAATATGGAAGCGATAGGTATATCATCTGATGTGCTGAGAGCTTCAATAGTATCGAGTACATTTGAAGATGAGGTTACTGGTATCCGTTATGTTTATCTTCAACAGACGTATAACGGTATTCCGGTACATAACCAGATGCAGGTTATGTCATTCCGTAATGAGAAGCTGTTGAGCAATTCAGGTAATTTTGATCCTAGTATTGCCAAACTGATAAATGGGAGTACCGGCATTCCGTCGGTATCAGCCGAATCAGCTGTACAGTCGGCCCTTTCGGACCGTGGGATACATGCATCTCAAATGGCGATAGCGCTTAACCGTAAGGATAACGGTCGTTTTGTTGAGTTCAGCAACATGGGTGTTTCCCAGGAAAACATAACGGCAAAGTTAAACTGGGTAGCCAATGAGCAGACAAAACAATATGAGCTGGCCTGGCAGGTATATCTAATACCTAAGACCACACCAGATTACTGGTTGATTCAGGTAAATGCTTTAGATAACCGTATAATAGGGATGGATAACTTGACGGTGTATGATAATTGGGGTGATGCAGAACAAAATGCAAGTTTAAAATATCCTGGATTTGCTTATGGTATAAATAAAGAAGGGGATGCAGCAAAAATATTATTTGATTTTAAAGCAAAGCCGGAATCGGTAGAAAAAGGATATAACGGGCCAAGCTTAGCCGATAACGGGATTTACCGCGTTATTCCTATACCGTATGAAGCACCTCATAATATGCCAGGAGCATCAACAACCTGGCATGCCATCCGTAATAATCCCTGGACCAATGCGGGTGTAGTAGCCAATGCTGTGACATTAAAGTGGCATACGGGAGCAGGCTCAACTGATTATAATTATACAAGAGGTAATAATGTATGGGCTTATCACGACAGGAATAATCAGAACGTTGGCGACCCTGCCCGTTCAGCCACATCTTCCACGGCCCTGCCGGATTTAACTTTTGATTTTACGCCTGATTATACTATGGAGCCGGTAGTAACCTCACCTCCTAATCAGCAATTTAATACTACCAATTTATTTTACTGGAACAATTTAATTCACGATATATTTTATGCCTATGGCTTTACAGAGGCCGGCGGAAATTTCCAGGATGATAACCTGGGAAGAGGTGGTGTAGGTAATGATCACGTGAACGCAGAGGCGCAGGATGGCAGTGGTTCAAATAATGCAAACTTTTCAACGCCTGCCGATGGTGGCAGCGGAAGAATGCAGATGTATTTATGGACAGCACCAACCCCCGACCGGGATGGTGATGTTGATAATGGAATCATTATTCACGAGCATGGTCATGGAATAGGAAAACGTGTAACTGGTGGTCCGGCCAATACAAGCTGCTTGTCTTCATCCGAAACACAGGGCGAAGGAATCAGTGATTATTTTGGTTTGATGCTTACCCAGGACTGGTCAACAGCCACGGTAAATACCGGTTTCAATTCTCCCCGGGGAATTGGAACTTATGCATTAAATCAACCACCCACCGGAGTAGGTATCAGGCCAACCCGGTATGGTACTAATTTTGCCGATAACTCTACAACTTATGCCAACTTACCTGGTCAGGCCATACCGCATGGTGTAGGTTATGTATGGTGTACTATGTTATGGGAAATGACCTGGGAGCTTATCCAGAGTACCAATACCATTGAACCTAATATATATAACTGGAACAACAGTGCTGCTGGTAATATAGTAGCCTTGCGTTTGGTTATGGAAGGTTTAAGGACTCAGCCCTGTCAGCCAGGTTTTGTAGATGCCCGTAATGCTATAATACAGGCCGATACAACTTTATATGGAGGTTCACACTATTGTGCAATTATCTCGGCATTTGCCAGAAGAGGTGTTGGTATAGGTGCCCTTCAGGGAGCTGTTACCAGTATTACCGATCAGACACCAAGTTTTGTTGGAGGCGGAGCAGGTTTTGCCTTTACACAAAGTGGTGCAGCCGGTGTACCTGCGGGTCAGAATATTGTTTACAACCATGCAATAACAGCCTCATGTGCAACATTAACTAACTATACATTAAGAGATACATTACCAGCTAATGTGAATTTTGTGAGTGCTACCAATGGCGGCGTTTATACTGCCGCAACAAGGGTTGTAGCCTGGCCGGTAAATGTACCACAAAGTACTACCCAGAATTATGGATTAACTGTTCAGATAGATCCGGGAGCTTATTTCCCTCCGGTAACTTTAATTAATGAAACAGTTCCTAGTACTACAATACCAGCCTTCTGGACAGCGGCATCAACAACAGCAAATGTTTGGATTGCCCATAATGTAAGAAGTCACAGTGCACCTAATTCATTCTTTACACCGGATGCGGCAGTTGTTTCTGATCAGACATTAACAACTACCAATAGTTTTGCACTTGGCGCTACACCACCAATATTAAGTTTCTGGCATTGGTACAATTCAGAGAGTGGTTTTGATGGTGCTGTTCTTGAAATAAGCCTGAACGGCGGAACCACCTGGCAGGATATTGGTGCAGCCAATATTACACAAAATGGTTATAATGGTACTATCAGCACAACTTTTTCCAGCCCGATTGGAGGCAGACAGGCTTGGACCGGTAATAGTGCGGCCTTTATAGAGTCTAAGGTAGACTTAACGTCATATGCAAATCAGGCTAATGTTAAACTTCGCTGGAGATTTGCTTCAGATGTGAGCGTGTCTTCAACCGGTTGGAACGTAGATGATATATTGATGGAGCTAAGAGCAGTGGTAAATATGCGTACCAGCTTATTTAATGCTTCTAATAACAGGGTAGATATTAAAGATACCGTAACGGTTATATTACCTGGCAGTGCGGTACCACCAAATGTTACCATTAATCAGGCAGCAGCACAGCCAGATCCAACAGCAGTATCGCCCATTAACTTTACCGTGGTATTCGATCAGGTAGTTACCGGCTTTACAACCGGCGATGTTACCTTAAGCGGAACAGCAGGTGCAACCACCGGTATTGTAACGGGAAGTGGTACAACCTATAATGTAGAAGTATCAGGTATGACAGCCAGCGGAACGGTGATAGCAACTATTGCTGCCGGCGTTTGTGTGAATGTTACCAACGATCCAAACAATGCATCAACCAGTACCGATAATACGGTTACTTATAATTTGCCTCCACCACCTCCGGGTTGTATAACTACGGTAGCTTATACGGGAGCTGCAGTACCGATTCCAGATAATACCCCTGGCGGGGTGGATATACCGTTGCTGGTAAGTGGCGTAGGTACGATTGCTGATCTTAACTTTATGTTGGTACCGATAAATGCGGCAGGTTGCGATAATACAATCGGTAATGTAAACGCATCAATTACGCATACCTGGAACGGTGATTTAACTTTCAAATTAACTTCTCCGGCTGCAACTACAGTAACCTTGATAGCCCGCAGAGGAAGTTCTGGTAATAATTTCTGTGCAGTAACATTAGATGATGACGGGGCTTTCCCGGCAGCATCAACTATGTCAACCGCCGGAGCTATTGCAGGTAATTATGCACCGGAAAGCCCGCTTTCAGCTTTCGATGGCCAGAATGCCAATGGTACCTGGATATTGAATGTGGAAGATTTTGCGGGTGGTGATATTGGAACGGTAAATGGTTTTGCACTTGAATTTACCAGTGTAGCACCAACAATGAACCCTGTACCTAATGATACGGTATGTAATGGTGGTCCTGCGGGTCCATATAATTTCACAAGTCCTACACCCGGCGTAGGTTTTAGCTGGACAAACAGTAATCCAACTATCGGCCTTGCAGCCAGTGGCTCGGGCAATATAGCTGCATTTACAGCAGTAAATACAGGAACAGCGCCGGTAACGGCTATAGTAACGGTAACACCGGAGACACCTCTTGTATTGACGGGATCTTTACTGGCTGGTGATCTTACTATGCCACAAAGGTTGAACAGGCCTGGTGGAGCTGCAAATACCTGCGCTGCTCCGGGAACATTCCCGGGAACTTTCGGAACAGGTCCTTATTTCTACGATACACATACGATAACAAATGCAACAGGTATTAGTCGCTGTGTTACAGTACAATTAACGACAACAGATCTTATCAATGCGAATATACAGGCAGGCGCCTGGTTGGGTACATTTAACCCATTGAGCATGGCTACTAATTTTATAGCAGATCCTAAGTTAAGTACAGGAACTCCTGCAGCTCCGGCCGGAATCAGTTTCTCATTCAATCTTGCCAGCGGAGCCACAGCAGTGATTCCGGTTTGGTCTGCCAATACAAATGCAACAGCAGGTGGAACAGCAGCCAATTATACTTTAACAATAAGTGGTCTGGGCGGTTGTACCGGTCCATCACAGGTCTTTAATATCACGGTTAATCCTAGTGGCCAGGTAAATCCTGTAGCCAACCAGACTTTGTGTAAAGGGGATGCTACAGCAGCGGTAAACTTTACCAGCACGGTACCCGGTACCATATTCAGTTGGGCCAATAACAATACCTTGATTGGCCTTGCAGCAACAGGTCAGGGTAATATACCATCGTTTATAGCCCAAAACCCAACCTCAGTACAGCAGGTGGCAACCATTACGGTAACGCCTTCTTATGGTTCTGGAGGTATTCAGCAAACTCAAAACTTTAGTTATACCGGAGCAGTGCAAACATGGGTTGTACCTGCAGGAGTAACTTCAATAAATGTAAAAACCTGGGGAGCTCAGGGTAATTCCAATGCCGGCAGTATATTAGGCGGTCTTGGTGGTTATGCCGAAGGAACTTTGGCAGTAACGCCTGGACAGACACTTTATATTAATGCCGGTGGTGGTGCACAAACCACGATAAATGGAGGATTTAATGGGGGCGGCGCAGCAGGAGCGAATGCAGGTTGTGCAGCAGCACAAGGCGGCGGTGGCGGTGGCGCCTCTGATGTAAGAGTAGGTGCCAATACATTAGGTGCCCGTGCAATAGTGGCAGCCGGTGGCGGTGGAGCAGGTGGTAATCGTACTGCTGGTTGCGGCAGAGGTGCCGGTGGCGGAGGAGGAGCAGGATACTATGGCGGTGGTGGTGGTGCTGGATGGCCAGGTATTCCTCCGGGAGGCCCTGTACCAACAGGCGGTACCCAGGCAGCTGGTGGAGCAGGTGGTGTAACAACATTTACACCTGGTCCTACAAATGGTTTCCCCGGTGTTTTAGGCATTGGCGGAGCAGGTGGTACTGAAATAGCTAGTGCCCAAGGAACCCCAACCGGCCCTGCCGAACAAGGCGGTGTTGGTGGCGGATTAACTGGAGCACCTGGTAATTATAATTCAGCCAATAACTGGAACGGACAAAGCGGGGCCGGCGGATCATCTTATATAGGTGGTGTTACAGCCGGAGTTACCACTTCGGGTCTTAATGCAGGCAATGGTCGTGTTGAGTTTACTTACGCAGCCGGTGGATTGTCTTGTGCAGGATCTCAAATAAGCTTTACTATAACAGTTAATCCGAATGCAGATCTGTTGATCATAGCCGATCCGGGAACTGTTCTTTGCGAAGGAGATCCTACTTTATTAACAGTATATGATGCAGCTGGTAGCACGCCTCCGGGAACATTATATACTCAGGGAACCGGCACTCCTCCAAATGGAGTACCATCACAGTTATTCGAACCGGCCAACACTGCATTTAGCAGTCAGGGAGCCGATGACTTTACAGTGCCTGCCGGAGCCCGTTGGACAGTTACACGTGTAACAGCCAGTGGTATTAATACAGCCAGTGGAGTTCCAACATCAGTAAATGTATTTATTTATAATAATTCGGGCAGCAATCTGCCGGGAACAGCGGTTGCCAGCTATACAAATCTGACAACCTTTACCCGTACAGGTGGTAACTACAGTATAGATATACCAGCCACCGTATTACTTGGCGGTACTTACTGGGTATCAATACAGGTAGATATGAGTTTTGCAACCAGCGGACAATGGTTCTGGGGTAATTATGGAGCCACTAATGTGGGTAACGAAGCAGCCTGGCAGAACCCGGGTGGCGGATTTGCCACACCTTGTACAGGCTGGGGCTATGCAGCCACCGGTTGTGCAGTAGGTGGTGGTGCTAACCGTAACCTGTATTTCTCAATATATGGTTCGTCAGTATTACCAGGCCCTCAATCTACGGGTACATTCTTATGGAGTCCAGCTGCGGGTTTAAGTTCAACAACAACCAATCCGGTAGCTGCTTCACCATTGCAGACGACAACTTACACGGTAACGCGTACAACGGTACCTGGCTGTTGTGTAGCTTCTGCACAGATTACGATAACCGTAAATCAGCGTCCGAGAGTAACGGCATCACCAGCCAATACAACAGTATGTGAGAACGGCACGGCCACCTTTACGGCAGCCGGTGTAGCAACGGG